>SKSV01000217.1 GCA_007122815.1 Trueperaceae bacterium
GAGCGATGTCTGGTTACATCGAGGTTCCCGCTGCCTTCCGGTGAGTCCGGTGACCGCGGCTCTGTCTCCATGTTGAATGCTGAGCTCGCGGACCGGCCTGACCGCGTGACGGATTTCGCTCTGACGCGGCCGCGCGTCGTTCAAGCTCCCCCCGGCAGCCCGTGGCGCGCCAGGAAGTCGCGCACGGTACAGCCACCCAAGCAGGCGGCGCCCTCGTTGGACGAGTTCCGGCGTTCTGAGGGAGCGGTGAAGGGAGGCGCCCTGCACGAGCTGCTCGCGATGCGTGCGGAGGACACCTTCGACCGACCAACTCAGCGCTCGACCCCGTCCAGCGTGAGGAGCGACCGGTAGAGGTCCGGCCGGCGATCGCGGAAGAAGCCGAAACCCGCCCGGAAACGGCGCGCGGCGGTGAGGTCCAGGTCGCAGTAGACGACGCTCTCGCTCTCGCGGTCGGCCTCCGCCAGCTTCTCCCCGCTAGGGTCGGCCACGAAGCTCGAGCCGTAGAAGGTCGCCTCGCCCTCGCGTCCCACCCGGTTGACGGCGGCCACGTAGCAGGCGTTCGCGACCGCGTGACCGACCATGGCGCGCTGCCACATGTCGCGCGTGTCCATGGCCCCGGCCTCGGGCGGCTCGCTGCCTATGGCGGTGGGGTAGAGCAGCACCTCGGCCCCCTTGAGCGCCATGGCGCGGGCGCATTCGGGGAACCACTGATCCCAGCAGATCCCCACGCCGATCACGCCGACGGCCGTGCGCCAGGCCCGGAAGCCCGTGTCACCCGGGTTGAAGTAGTACTTCTCCTGGTACCCCGGACCGTCAGGGATGTGGCTCTTACGGTAGAGACCCAAGGCCGAACCGTCGGCGTCGATCATCAGCAGGCTGTTGAAGTGCGCCTGCCCGGCGCGCTCGAAGAACGAGACTGGCAGCACCACTCCCAGCTCCGCCGCCAGCGCCTGGAAGCGTGGCAAGAACGGGTGGCCATCGAGCGGGTGAGCGAGCGAGAAGTACTCCTCGCGCTCCACCTGGGGCCAGTACAGGTACTCGAAGAGCTCGGGCAGCAGCACCAGCTGCGCCCCGCTCTCAGCGGCCTGACGCACCATCTCTTCGGCGTTGTCAAGGTTCCGCGCGCGCTCGTCGCTGCACGCGAGCTGCACGAGCGCCAGCCGCAGCGGGGTGTCGCTTCCTACGCCGGGCGCCCCGGCAGGCTGCGGCGCGCCGTCAGCCATGGTCGATGCTCCCCTCGGGCTGGTGTTGGGTGACGCAGTGCCAGGCGCCCCCGCCGGTGATCAGGTGCGTGGCGCTCACCCCCACGACCTTGCGCTCCGGGAAGAGTGGACGGAGCGTGGCCAGCGCGCGCTCGTCCATGGGATCGTCGAAGGTGGGCACCAGGACCACACCGTTCGCCACGTAGAAGTTGGCGTAGGAGGCGGTGAGAACCCGTCCGTCCGGCGCGCGCCGTTGCTCCGGCAGCGGCAACGGCACGACCTTCATCGGTGCGCCGTTCGCGCTGCGCAAGGCTCGCAGGGTCTCGAGGTTCGCCAAGGAAGGACCGTGGTTCGGGTCGCTAGGGTCCTCGGCGCTGACGCAGACGATCGTGCGATCGTCGCAGAAGCGCGCGACCATGTCCACGTGACCGTCCGTGTGGTCGCCCTCCAGGCCGCGATTCAGCCACACCACGCTGCGCGCGCCCAGGCCCGCGCGCAGCAGCGCTTCGGTCTCCTCCTCGCCGAGCTGAGGGTTGCGCGTCGGTGCGAGCAAACAGGAGCGCGTGGTGATCACCAGCCCCTCGTCGTTGGTCTCGATGGCGCCGCCCTCGAGCACGTACGGGAAGGCGAAGCGTCTCATGCCGAGCTCCCGCGCCACCGCCTCGGGCGCGAGCGTGTCGCGCTCGAAAGCGTACTTGCCGCCCCAGGCGTTGAACTTCCAGTCCGTGAGGGCAACCTGCCCCGCCGCGTCGACCAGGAAGATGGGGCCGTTGTCGCGGAACCAGGCGTCGTCGAGCGGCACGCGATGGAAGCGGATCCGCGCGGCGTTCGCGCGAGCTGCGCGCAGGCGGCGCTTGGCGTCCCCCTGCGCCTCGTCGTCGCTCACGTTCACGACCACGCGCTCGTAGCGCGAGAGTGTGCTCACCATGACGGCGAACTCGCGCCGCACGGCCTCGAGCTCTCCCTCCCACAGCTCGTCGTCGCTGGGCCAACTGGTCCACGTACCGGCGTGAGGGATCCACTCCGCCCGCAAGCGGTAACCGAGGTCCAGCGGGGTCGGGTGATCCAAGTGGAGCATCAACTCTCCTGACGCCCGAGCGGGCGCCCCGATGGTAGCACTGGCGAGCCGGACGGCCCGAGAGCCCGCGCGACGCAGGGGACGCACGTCGCGGCTCGCACCTGCTACCGTGATGTCCGCCGGCGCCGCGGCGCCCGCGCTCACGCCTAGACGTCACCAGGAGGACACCGTTGGTCCAGGCTGCGCTCGACCGGCCCTTCACCGTCGCCGATGCCGACGATCTCTACAGCATCGCGGAGTGGTCGGGAAGCTACTTCCGCGCCGGCCGCAACGGCGACATGGAGGTGACCCTGCGCAGCGACCCCAGCCGGGCGGCCTCGGTCCGCGAGATCGTCGAATCGGTGCGCGCGCGCGGCCATCAGGTCCCCATGATCGTGCGCTTCCCGCAGGTCATCGAGGACCGCCTGGACCGCATCAACCAGGCCTTCTCGGCTTCCATCGCGGAGGCCGGTTACACCGAGCACTACCAGGGCGTGTACCCGGTCAAGGTGAACCAGAGGCGGATGGTGATCGAGACCATCGCCGAGTACGGCGCGCGGTACATGACGGGACTGGAGGCCGGCAGCAAGGCCGAGTTGGCCCTCATCCTGGTGCAGGACACCCACCCCGAGGCGCTGATCTGCTGCAACGGCTTCAAGGACGACCACTTCGTGCGGTTGGCGCTCTGGGGTCGCAAGCTGGGCAAGCCGGTCGTCATCACCCTCGAGAAGTACGCAGAGCTAGAGCGGGTGCTGCGCGTGGCGCGGGAGATGGACGTGTGGCCGGCCATCGGCATCCGCTACAGGCTCCACGCCAGGGGCGCCGGGCAGTGGGAGGCGTCTGGAGGCGACGAAGCGAAGTTCGGCCTCACCAGCACCGAGCTGATCAACGCGGTGCAGCGCCTGCGCGCCGAGGGCATGCTCGAAGCCCTGCAGATGATCCACTGTCACGTCGGCAGTCAGTTGACCGACGTGCGCAGGATCAGGGTCGCGGTGCGCGAGGCTGCGCAGGCCTACGTGGACGTGCGTGCGATGGGCGCCGACGTGCGCTACCTGAACGTCGGGGGCGGGCTGGCGGTCGATTACGACGGCTCTAAGACGACCTTCGAGGCCTCTGCGAACTACGGCATCCAGGAGTACGCCGACACCGTGGTCTACACGATCCAGGAGGTCTGCGACGACGGTGAGGCCGAGCACCCGGTGATAGTCACCGAGTCGGGTCGCGCTCTGACGGCGCACCACGCGGTGCTGGTACTACCGGTGATAGACGCGATGGGTCCAACGCGCACCCCACTCGACCTCCCGCCGCTCGAGGGTGAGGAGCACCAACTCGTCCAGGACATGCGCGAGCTCCTCAGCAGCGTCTCGATCAAGAACTACCGCGAGGTCTACAACGAAGCCGTCTCCAACAAGGAGACGATGCACTCGCTCTTCGACCTCGGGTACCTGACCCTGCTCGAGCGTGCGCATGTCGAGCAGCTCTTCCAGCAGGTCCTGGTGCGCGTCGCGAAGGTCATCGAGCAGCTCGATTACGTGCCCGAAGAGCTCGAGGCGTTGCCCAGGCGGCTCGCGGACACCTACGTCTGCAACTTCAGCCTCTTCCAGGGCATGCCCGACCACTGGGCCATAGGGCAGCTCTTCCCCATCGTGCCGCTCTCGCGCCTCCACGAGCGCCCGACGCGGCAGGCGACGCTGGTCGACATCAGCTGCGACAGCGACGGCAAGATCGAGCGCTTCATAGACCTGCGCGACGTGCGCGCCACGCTCCCCGTTCACGAGCTGCGTCCCGGGGAGCCGTACTACCTGGGCGTCTTCCTCACCGGCGCCTACCAGGACGTGCTCGCCAACACCCACAACCTCTTCGGTCGCGTCAACGAGGCGCACGTGCGCCTGGGTGAGGATGGCTGGCGCGTGGAGCTGCTCGTGAACGGCCAGAAGGCGCGCAGGGTGATCCAGAACATGGGCTACGAGGTCGGCACGCTCCACGGTTGGCTGCAGGAGGAGATCCGGGAGAGCGAGGCGGCCGGCATCGTGCTCAGCGAGGAGGAGAAGCGCCAGCTGATCGAGCTCTACGACGCCGAGCTGGTCGGTTACACGTACCTGCAGCAGGGGTAGGTGCGGCTGCTAGCCGCTTGCACGGGGTTCGGCTCGCGAGCGTGTCCTGGCCGTACCCGCAAGTGATAGATGGCTCATCAGCCTCAGTTCTGTTCCTTTAGAATCCCACATGACGCAACTCAGCGGTAACGCGGGGCTGACCCGCGTGCCTCTGGGCGTGAGCGGCCTGGACGCGGTGCTGCGAGGCGGCATCCCCGAAGGACGCACGACGCTGGTCAGCGGCGGCACCGGCACGGGCAAGACCGTGCTCGGACTACAGGCCTTGGTGCACGGCATCATGGAGCGCTCCGAGCCCGGACTCCACGTCGCGTTCGAGGAGGACCGCCGGCACCTGGCTGCCCACGCGGCGAGCTTCGGTTGGGACCTGGCGACCCTCGAGCGCCAGGGTCTGGTGCTCCTGGACGCGCGCCCGGACGTGGACGCCGTCCACTCGGGCAGCTTCGATCTCGGTGGCCTGCTCAGCGTGGTCGCTGCCCGCACCCGCGAATCGGGCGCCAAGCGCGTGGTGTTCGACGCCATCGACGTGATCCTGCACCTCCTGCCGTCGCCGTTCGACGTGCGGCGCGAGCTCGCCCGCATGAACACCTGGCTGTTGGAGAGCGGCCTGACGGCTCTGCTCACGGCCAAGCCCGACGGAGCGGGCGACGTGGCCACCAGCGCCCTCCAGTACTTGGTGGATTGCGCCATCGAGTTGGACCAGCAGAACGTCGCCGGTGTGGCCGAGCGCTCGCTCAGAGTGGTCAAGTACCGAGGCTCCGGGTACGGCGAGGGCTCGCACCCGGTCTCGATCGGGCCGACTGGGTTCTCGGTCGGCTACGTCCGGCCGGACGCCCTCGAGGTGACCGAGGCTTCTGGCGAGAGGCTCAGTACGGGGGTCGAGCGGCTCGACACCATGCTGGGAGGTGGTTACTTCCGAGGTGCGAGCGTTCTCGTCACTGGAGCTCCGGGCACCGCCAAGACCACCCTCGCCTCCGC
>SKSV01000001.1 GCA_007122815.1 Trueperaceae bacterium
CCTCGACAACTCCGTGGGGGCGGGTGCGCGCGGGATCTCACCGATAGTGGGAGGCGCGGTGGTGGCGCTTGCGGCCGGCGCCAGCATCGAGCCCGGCGCGGGCCACTACGCCACCGTCTTCCTGGCCGCAGCCGCCTGCTTCGCGCTTGCGCTGGCCATGCTCGCGCTCCTCGTGCCGTCGCGCGTTGACGCGCCCCTAACCACGCGGTAGCGTCATCCTCGTCACCAGGGGTGCCTGGGCCCGTCCGCGCCTCCTCGCGAAGCCGATCGGGCCAGAGCTGAGAGAACACCCTCGAACCTGATCCCGGTAGCGCGGGCGGAGGAAGCGTGACCACGATAGGCGCCAGAGCGCCCCTCCAGCGGCCCGCCTCACGAGCAAAGGTGACGGAGAGGCGATAGGCATGAACCCGTTCCACTCACTCGATGACCGACGGCGGCGGTTGCCGCTACTCCTCGGCGGCATGGCCGCGCTTGCGCTCGTTGGCGCCGCCCTCGCGCAGAGCGTGACCGTCCTCACGCACGACTCCTTCGCGGTGAGCCGCGCGGTCGTCGAGGAGTTCACCTCCAGGACCGGCATCGAGGTGCGCTTCGTCGCCGGCGGCGACGCCGGCGCCACCCTCAACCGCGCCATACTCACGCGCGAGCGGCCGGTAGCGGACGTGCTCTTCGGCGTCGACGAGGGCTCGCTGCCACGCGCGCTGGCGGCCGACCTGTTCGAGCCGTACGTGAGCCCCGAGCTCGAAGCTGTCGATCCCGCGTACCGCCTCGAGGTCTTCGAAGGCGCCGTCACGCCGATCGACGCCGGCTTCGTGACCTTCAACATCGACCGCGCCTGGTTCGAGAGCGACGGCCGACCTCTGCCCGAATCGCTGGCGGACCTCACCGACGCCGCCTTCGAAGGCTTGACGGTGGTGATGGACCCGGCCACCAGCAGCCCGGGGCTCGCGTTCCTTTTGGGGACGATAGGCGTGTACGGCGAGGAAGGCGCGTTCGAGTTCTGGGCCGCGCTGCGCGACAACGGCGTGGCGGTGCGTAGCGGCTGGAGCGACGCTTACTACACGGCCTTCAGCCGCTACGGAGGCGACCGGCCGATAGTGCTCTCCTACGCCAGCAGCCCCGCCGCCGAGGTGATCTTCTCGGACGACCCCGACGCCGACGAGGCACCCACCGCGAACCTGCGCTGCGAAGGCTGCAGCGTGCGCCAGATCGAGACCGCCGGGCTGCTGCGCGGCGCGGCGAACCCGGAGGAGGCGCGCGCCTTCATCGACTTCATGCTCTCAGCCGAGTTCCAGACCGACGTGCCACTGCAGATGTTCGTCTACCCGGTAAGGGAAGGCACGCCGTTGCCGCCGACGTTCGAGGCGTTCGCGGAGGTTCCGCGAGCCGAGGAGCTCGCCCCCCTGCCGGAGGACCTCTCGGCCGAGCGGCTGGAGGCCTGGCTGGATCAGTGGACCGAGGTGGTGCTGCGCGGCCGCGACCCCTCGAGCACCAGGTAGCGCACGGCGTCCGCCAGCTGGCGCGCCACGGCATGCGGTCCCAGGTCGTAGAAGGCCGCCCACGCTGCGGCGGTCTCCTGCTCGTAGGCGCCGTTGCCCTCGGCGCTCGGCTCCTCGGGAACGCGTCCGGTGCGCGCCAACCAAGCCTGCCTCACGGCGTGCCCGATCACCACGTCG
Source organism: Trueperaceae bacterium (assembly GCA_007122815.1). GTDB lineage: Bacteria > Deinococcota > Deinococci > Deinococcales > Trueperaceae > CSSed10-48. Next base: position 1,674 of record SKSV01000001.1, read on the forward strand.
AGCGCGAGGTCTCCCTCCACGCGCAGCTCGGGAACCGTCTCGGTGAGAGCCGAGAGGGTCTCGAGCGCCTCCACCGAGAGCCGCCGGTACTCCGGCGCCGGGATGCGGTGCAGGAGGTGCTCGACGCGCTGAGCGAAGTTCCGTTCGCCGGCGGTGGTCTCGGCGCGCAGCGCGGCTGACTCGAGCCGGTTGCGGCGGTCGAGCTTGTCGCCGATGACCACCGCGTCGGCGTGCTCGAGCAGGTCCCACACGCGCGCGTAGAAATCCTTCGGCACCCGCATGAGGGCACCCTCACGCCGGCGCCAACGCCACCACCCGCCCGCCACCTCCTCATCGCCGTGCTCGGGAGCGAACCGCGCGTCCGCGAGCATGCTCGCCGTACCTCGCGCCACACGCAGCGTCTCGGTGCGGCGTTGCGCGTCGCGCGCCTCGTCGAACGCCGCCAGGACCCCCCGCAAGCGCGCCACCACCTCCGCCGGCGAGCAGCGCATGAGGCGCTCGTAACCCTCGTCGGGCGTGACCCCGCCCTCCTCCGCCAGCCTCACCGCCAGCAGCTGGATCAGGTGCCCCACACGCAGGGTCAGGATGCCCCGGAACAGCTCGGGCTCGCCGCGCACCAGGCTCGAGAGAGCCACGATCATCTCCTGCGTGAGCACCCGATCGCGCGGGTCCTCACGGCAGTAACGGTCGATCGTCGCCAGGAGCTCGTCCATGGGGAGAGGCCGCGTGACGGTGGCGCCCTCGGCGTAGGCGCGCCCGACCACCAGGCGCCGCTGGGAGGCAAGCAGGTCGGAGAGCGCGTCGGCGAGCACCGGGTCGACTTTGCCCAACAGACCCGCCGCGTAGCGGACCAAGGCCCAATCGCGCGCCTCTCCCGCAGCGGCGTAGACGTCCTCGAGCAGCTCTCGAGCGCTGGCGCCCAGCGCCGACACCTGGTGGTCCAGACCCACGCCGCGCACGAGTGCGGCGAGCAACTCGGCCTGCTCGGCTAGCACCCTGCTCTCCCTCAGGCGCGCACCCAACACCTCGGGGTCGTGCTCCTGTTCGATCGCCAGCGCCTGATCGGAGGTGAGCGTGGTGCCGGCTCTGGCGGGAGGCAGTCGCCGCGCGCCGGCGGGCGGCGCCAAGAGCGGCTCGGCGGCGTCGGTCCAGTCGCCGAGCGAGTCCATGCGCTCCTCGTTGGTGACGAGCTGGAGCTCCTGAAGGCTGCCGAGCCGCACGGGCACCTCACCCACGCGACCTGCGCGCACCTCGGCCAGGAAGGCCTCCATGGCGGCGCGCCCGTGCTCGAGTTGCTCGCGGGTGAGGAGGATCGTCATGGTCGGGCGGCCGAGCAGCGTCCAGTGCCTGTGCAGGTAGGCGATCTCGGCGCGCAGGCGAGCGACCAGGGTGGCGGGATCGAGCGAGAGGTAGAACTCCTGCTGGTCGAAGAGGGCGGGCAGGAACGCGTAGCGCTCGCCCCTCAGGCGGTAAGCGCGGGAGGTGGCCAGGCTCTGGAGCCGGCGCATGGGCCTGCCCGAGAGCCCCAGACGGTCGCACCGCCCGACCTCCTGCAGCGCCCGCGCCAGCGTCAGCGAGCGCCGCACGCGCAGCGGCTCCTGGCGCTCCACCAGCTCGGCCTGCACGCCGCGCTCGCCGTAGGCGTCCGCCGCCTCCGGATCCTCCGCCAGCAGCGCGATCTGCACCACCGGCCTCGCCCTCGCCTGCGCGAAGCGGTAGCGCCCGAGCGGGTCGAGGTCGGCTGGGCGCAGCACTCGCTCGCGCAGCATGCGCGCCAGCAGCCACAGGCTCTGGGCCCACACGAGCGGCACGTTGTCGCCCGGCGAGCGCGGCTGCGAGCCTGGTCTCCGGCGCTCGGCCTCGATGCGCTCCTCGGGGACAAGGTAGAGCTCGGGCAGGAGCGCGTCTCCGTCGACCTCGACAGCCGAGCGGGACAAGCGCTCGAGGTGGACGTCGGCCTCGCCGGGCTCACCCCTGAAGAGCGCGTCCAGCGCCAGGTAGGCGTCGAAGAGCGGCCACTCGGCCTCTATGTGCTCGAAGCGCTCGAGCTCGTGAGGCTCGTAGTGCAATCTCCCGAGGTCCTCCAGGGCGGTCTGGTGGCCGTCGCGCAGGAAGCGCTTGTAGCCGTAGCGGCCGCGCAAGCGCGCCTCGACGGTGGCGCGCGTGCGGGCGGCGAGCTCCGCGTCGTCGATGGCGAAGGCCGGGAAGCCGACGATCGAGAGCAGCGCTGAGTCGACCTCCTTCGAGGCCGACTCACGCGGCAGCATCGCTTCGAGCGTCACGCGGGCCCGCGCGATCTCGTCGGGCTGCACGTGCACCACGCTCGATTGCCCGCCGCGTGGTCCGTAGAGGTTGAAACCCGAGAGCGCCTCCAGGGCGGCCTTGGCCATGCCCACCGAGGAGGCGTTGACCTCCGGGAGCCCGTGGTTGGTCTTGTCGCCGCGCTCCCAGATGCCGTAGTCGGGCGTGCGGTACGCGCGCCCGACGTAGTAGACGAGGTTCTGCACGAAGCGCACCTCGGCGCTGCCCTGCACGATCGGCAGCCCCGAGGCGGTCATCTGGGCGAGCATCAGCAACCACAAGGAGGTGGCGTCGAGTTGGAGGTGACCCCACTCGTCGTCGCCCACGACGGCGTCTCCGGTGGCGGTGTCGAACTTGGCGTGCAGCGCGTCGGCCGGGTCCTGGCTGCGCTTGAAGGCCTCGACCTTGTGGCTCTGCCGCATCATGCTGCGCAGCAGCCCGCGCATCAACCGCACGGTGGCGAACTCGAGCTCCACCCCGCGTCCAGCAGGGTCGTCCTGGCGCCGGTAGGCGAGAGCCAAGCCCCACACCGCAAGCACCGAGTAGACGTTGTCCCTCACCCAGGCGTCGGTGTAGTCGCCGTGCTGGTTGACGGCAGTGCTTGCGGGCAGGAGCCCGGAGACGGGGTGCTGGCGCGACAGTATGACGCGCCGCACCTCGTCGTGGAAACGTTCGATGCTGTCCATGCCCTCGCTCCTCGGCGCGCTCGCAGCCTCGTACCGCGCGTCAGAGCCGCGATGCTAGCACGCCGAGGTAGGACCTCCCGGTCGCCCTTCCAGCGCCTCGCCGCGGGCCTCACCCCACAGTTCGCGCAGTTCGTCCGAGACCTCGATCACCTCCTCCAAGCTCCCTCGGGCGGCGATGCGACCCGCTTCCATCACGAGCACCTGGTCGGCGCGCTCGAGCGCCGCGCGGCGGTGCGAGACGACCAGGCACGTCGCTCCACCGCTGCCGCCGTTCCCGCGCTCCGCGAAGACGCCCTCCCAGAGCTGCCGCTCGGTCTCCACGTCGAGCGCGCTGGAGAGGTCGTCGAACACGAACAGCTCCGCTTGACGCATGAACATCCGGGCCGCGGCGGAGCGCTGCACCTGCCCGCCCGAGAGGCGCACGCCGCGCGAGCCGACCTCGGTTTCGATGCCCCGGTGCAGCACCGCCACGTCGCGCTCCATCACCGCGAGCTCGATGGCGCGGCGCAGACCGCTCTCGTCTCCCCTCCCCATCGCGACGTTCTCGCGCAGGGTGTCGGAGAAGAGGCGCGGGACCTGCGAGGTGTACGCGCTGCGCGGCGGCACGAACCAGCTGGCGGGGTCCTCCACCAGCGTGTCGTTCCACCACACGCGCCCGGCTTCGCGCGGCAGC
>SKSV01000428.1 GCA_007122815.1 Trueperaceae bacterium
CGACTGCATCGCCTGCGCCTACTGCGACCTGCGCTGCCCGGTCGAGGCCATCCACTCACCGCTTCGCTGGCGCTCCTTCGCGCCGCTCCTGAACGCCATCGAGCGCAGGGCGCTCAAGTGGCCGGGCGTCAGCCACGCCCGCGTCAAGCTGGAGGCGGGCGAGGTCGTCCGCCTCGACGAGCCGCACGGCGAACCAGCGTCCGACGCGCGCTCAGCGGCACCACATCCGTGACGTAGCGTGCCGGGGCTCGAGGTGAGCGCCGCCGTGGGGGTTCGCGCACACGGCGGCCGAGGGGGAGCGAACATGCAGAGAACCGCTACGACGATCGTCGCGTGGGGCGTGTACGAGTTCGTGGTGGGAGCGACGCTCCTGCTCGCCCCGAACGTGCTCCTGAGGGTGATCGGACTACCCGCCACCGACGAGGTCTGGATCCGGCTCATCGGCGTGATGGCGCTTGCGATCGGCTACTTCTTCGTCCAATCGGCGAGGGTCGGGCACGTCCCTTTCTTCCGCTGGTCGATGCACGTGCGCATCGGCGTCGGGCTGCTGATAGCCGCCCTCGTCGTCTCCGGTCTCGGCCCGCCTATCCTGCTCCTCTTCGCGTTGCTCGACGTGCTGGGCGTGACCTGGACCGGCCTGACGATGCGTGCCGAGACGGCCGTGGCGACCTGACGCAGCGCTGGGGCTGGCGCGCAGCCCCGTTCGCCGCACAGCGCGCCGACAGTGCAAGCGCCGGAGCACAGCGCCGTTCACCGCACGGCGCGCCTGCGAACGAAGCGTCCGGCAGTCACGTGGGGCCGGTTGCGGGCATCACTCCGTCATCCGCGACCTGTACACAGCCGCACCGGCACGGCCGCAGCTGCACATCTCCTCGATCCTCTCGAGCATGTGCCGATCGAGGTTCGTGAACGAAAGCCGCCACCGGCCCACGTCGCCCGGTTGGCAGGCAACCGTCCGCTCGTCGGACACGATCCGCATGACGCCACCCTCGATCGTGTAGACGCCGCCGTCGTACGGCCTTCCATGCTCCTCGACGTCGTAGGTGCCGTCAGCGTGCATGCGATACACGAGTCCAGCCTGACGCCAGTCACCGACGAACGCCTCGCGCATCAGCACGTCGCGCTGATCGGCGTCCAGCACACGCGTGATGCTCAGCAGACGCACACCATCCACCACGTACGCGACGGTCGACCGGAGCGGCACCAAACCTTCGGGCATGTCGTCCAACCACAACTGCTCCCGCGTCACGATCAACGCGCCATCAGCCGAGGCCGACTCGAACGACACCTCCAGCCGCGCGCCCTGCGCGCCCAACGCGCGCAACCGCGCGTGCGCCGCTGGACCGACCGTAGACTCCAAGAAGAGACCGTGCTCCACCATGGACAGTTCGCTAGGCAGCAGCGTGCGCAGCTGCATGAAGTTACCCGCCGACAGCCGTGCCGCGAACCGCTCCACCACCTCGAACTGCGCCGGCGGACCAGCAAGCGCAGACGCCACCACCGCCAGCACCCAGGCGGTGAGCAAACACCGAGCCAGCACGCGTCCCATTACCTATCCCCTTCCACGCCTGCCACGCGCAGGCCACACCGAACGGCCCACCCGGCAGACCACACCCCGCGACTGTGACGGTAGGACGACCACCGTTCCGGAAGCGTTCCGGCCGACCCAACGATGGCAGGCGGCGCAGAGCGAGGAGGCCGTCACAACCGATGCGGCAGCGCGTTGCCGTGTGCGCATGCACGTCCGAGCCGAACGGCCCGAGGACCATGGCGCGGTACGCGCGGTTAACCTCGCCGCCTTCGACACCGCCACCGAGGCCGACCTCGTCGACGCGCTGCGGGCCCGGGCCGACCCAGTGATCTCGCTCGTCGCCGAGCACGGTGGCGAGGTGGTCGGCCACGTCATGTTCACGCCGGTCACCTGGGCTGAACACCCGACGTTGGCGCTGATGGGCCTGGCGCCGCTCGCGGTCGCGCCACGGCACCAGCGGCAGGGCGTCGGCGGCGCGCTGGTGCGGGCTGGCCTCGAGGCCTGCCGCGAGGGCGGCTACGGCGCCGTCGCGGTCGTGGGCCACCCGGAGTACTACCCGCGCTTCGGCTTCGCCGCCTCCAGCCGCTTCGGCATCGGGAGCCAGTTCGACGTGCCACCGGAGGTGTTCATGCTGGCCGAACTGGTGCCGGGCTACCTCGAGGGCTGCTCCGGCACCATCCGCTTCCACGCCGCCTTCGACGACATCTGAGCCGCGGCACACGACTTTCGGCCGGCTCGCCTGGCGCATCCGCCACTCGGACCATCGACCGAGGGTCGCCTCGGTCCGAAGGCCGATGCGGGCACCTGTGCTCCCCGCCTAGCCTCTGACGTCAGGAGGTAGGCATGTACGAGACCGCTCCCATCAACCGCAGAGGCCACGTCGCAGTGGTGACCGGAGCCAGCCGCGGCCTGGGCCGCGCCCTGGCGAGCTTCCTCGCAGCCAGCGGCTACTCGCTCGTGATCGACGCGCGCAACGGCGGCGAGCTGAGCGAGGCGGCCGCTGCGCTCCGCGCATCGGGCGCAGACGTGATGGCGCTGAGCGGGGACGTCTCCGATCCCTCGCACCGCTCAGAGCTGGCGGCGGCTGCCGAGGAGCTCGGTGGGCTCGACCTGCTGGTGAACAACGCCTCCACGCTCGGAGCGTCACCCCTCCCCGAACTCGCGGACGTCCCGCTCGGCACGCTCCGAAGCACCTTCGAGGTCAACCTGCTGGCGCCACTCGCGCTGACGCAAGCGTGTCTGCCACTGCTCGAGCGGCGTGGCGGGCTGGTCGTGAACGTCAGTTCCGACGCCGCGCGCGGCGGCTACGCAGGCTGGGGCGTGTACGGGGCCAGCAAGGCGGCCCTCGACCTCGTCACCGCCACCTTGGCAGCCGAGCTCTCTGCCCGAGGCGTCGCGGCGGTGAGCGTGGACCCTGGCGACATGCGTACGACCATGCACCAGCTCGCGTTCCCCGGGCAGGACATCAGTGACCGACCTGATCCGGAGGTCACCATCGCCTTCTGGGCGTGGCTACTGGGTCGGCCCCACGCCGAGATCAGCGGGAAGCGGTTCATAGCGCAGGACGACGTCTGGTCGACCGACGATGGCGCGAGAGAGCGGCGGGACCTGGTGGTGGTGTGAGCTACCCTAGCCCACAGCCGGCCGCGACGCTCAGGCCGCCGGACCTCCACCGCGTCGCCAACGATGGCCTCGACGCCGCAGAGCCGCCCGTCGCGATCGCTCCACCGGAAGCCCGTGGCATCCGGCGCGACGAGGTGGCGCTGCTCGTGAGCGAGGGCGTCGAACACCACCACACGGAGTTCCTGGACCTCGCCGATTACCTGCACCCGGGCGACCTGCTCGTCGTCAACGACAGCGCCACCTTGCCAGCCAGCCTTGAGGCCCACTCGCGTCTCGGACCCATCACCCTGAACCTCTCGGCGCGCTTCGGACCCTGCTCGTGGCTTGCCGAACCCCGCTGGAGCCCGGCATCACCTGGACCTCTCCCCTTGCACGCTGGTGAGCATCTCAGCGTCGCCGGGCGACCGGTTCGGCTCGTGGCGCCCTACCCCGCCCAAGAGCGGCTCTGGTTCGTCGAGCTCGACGCCGATTCGGCAATGAGTGCCTGCGGAAGGCCCATCCGTTACGGCTACGTTTCGGGGGAGTACCCGCTTCGTGCTTACCAGACCGTGTTCGCCGACGCGCCTGGCAGCGCCGAGATGCCGTCGGCGGGCCGTCCGTTCAGCGTCAGGGCGCTCGCGCGCCTGGAGCGGGCGGGGGTGCGGTTGGCGACGATCACCCTCCACACCGGCGTCTCTAGCCTCGAGTACGAGGCGAACGACCTCAGCCAAGCTCCACCGGAGCCTTACCGCGTGCCGCACGCCACCGCGCGAGCGATCATCCGTGCCCGCGCTGGCGGAGCACGCGTGCTGGCCATCGGCACCACGGTGGTGCGCGCACTCGAGAGTGCCTTCGACGGCACCGCGTTCGACCGCCTGAGCGGCTTCACCCGACGCATGCTCCACCCTGGGCGACCGCCCCGAGTCGTGGACGGGCTTCTCACGGGTTTCCACGAGCCTCGCTCTTCACACATGGCGCTGCTGGTCGCGCTCGCCGGGGAGCCGACGGTCGAGGACGCCTACCGCGAGGCGATCAGGGGTCGGTACCTGTGGCACGAGTTCGGTGACGTGCACCTGATCCTGCCGGGATCGGTGAGAAGGCGGTAGTCTCTTGGTCCCATGGGCGACGCCCCGGACGTGATTCGAGAGCGCCTGGAGCAGCTCGCCACGCTCAACGCGATCGGCGAGATCCTCAACCAGGAGCCGGACTTCGCCGCCGCGGCAGAGCGAGCCCTGGCGCGGCTGGTGGAGCTGCTGGGCCTTCAGACCGGTTGGCTCTTCGTGACCAGGGTCGCGCGCGGCGACTCGAAGGAGGGCGGACTAGGGCTATCGGCCACGTGCGCCGTGCCGCCAGCTCTCGCGGTCGCGGGGTGCGCACCGCTACGCGAGGGAAGCTGCGATTGCCAATGGCTCTTCCGCCACGGCAGGTTGGACGAGGGCGTCAACATCGTCCGCTGCAGCCGCCTGGAAGCCGCCGTTGGGGAAACCGCGGGCCTGGAGGTGCACGCCAGCATCCCGCTGCTCGGTCAAGGCGGACCGGTGGGCATCATGAACCTAGCGGCGCCTGGCCGAGCGCGCTTCGACGAGGCGACCCTCGCGTTCCTCACCGCGGTCGGCCGGCAGCTCGGTACGGCTTTCGAACGCTCCCGCCTCATCGACGAACGGACCCGTGAAGTGCGCTACACGGCGGCCCTGGAGGAGCGTCAGCGCCTAGCGACCGAGATGCACGATTCGGTGGCTCAGCTGCTGTTCGCGGCCGAACTCGAACTGCAGTCCAGCCTCTCCGACGTGGGCCGTGGGAACGACCGCGTGGCGGTCGCCGCGAGTCTCGTCGGTGACGCCCTCGAACGCCTGCGCTCGCTGGTGGAGGTGCTGCGCCCGGGAGACCCGGAGGCCTCGCTGGACACGCTCCTGCGGCGGCTCGCCGAGCGCACTGGAGGGTCGCTCGACGTCTCGCTCGAGGCCGAGAGCGTGGCCCTCGACGCCGCGCAGACAGTCGCGCTCTACCGAGTCGCGCAGGAAGCCACCCACAACACCCTGAAGCACGCCTCCGCCCGTCGCCTCTGGCTGCGCTTGACCTCGAACCGGGAGGCGGTCACGCTGACGGTCCTCGACGACGGTGTCGGACTGCCGGACGAGCCCGCCTGGTCGGCGACGGGCGGGCTGGGCCTGGTGAGCATGAGACACCGTCTCGAGGAGGTGGGCGGCAGCCTGCGGTTGGAGGCAAGGGCCGGCGGCGGCACGATGGTGGAGGCGCGGGTGCCATGGCGAGGGTGATGATCGTCGACGACCATCCGATCGTGCGAGACGGTCTCAAGACCTACCTGTCTCTGCAGAGCGACCTCGAGGTGGTGGGAGAGGCCGGCGACGCCGAGACGGCGTTGCGAGTCGCTTCGGAGTCGTCTCCGGAGCTCGTGCTGCTGGACCTGCGCTTGGCTTCCGGAAGTGCCCTCGCCCTGCTGCCTCGTCTTCGGGCCCTCGAGCCACCACCCAGGGTGGTCATCCTCAGCAGCTTCCTGGACGCCACGGCGTTGCGCGAGTCGGTGCGTTTGGGTGCGAACGGGTACCTGCTGAAGCACGTCGGGCCCGGCACGCTGGTCGATCGCATGCGCGCAGCGCTGCGCGGAGAGCTCGTGCTGGACCCTTCAGCCGTCGAGCTCCTCGCGCATAGTAGCGAATCGCCCCTCGCTCGCCTCACGGCCCGTGAGCGCGAGGTCCTGGACCGCCTCGCGGACGGTATGAGCAACAAGCAGTTGGCCCGGGCCCTCGGAGTGAGCGAGAAGACCGTCAAGACACACGTCAGCAGCGTCCTGGCGAAGCTAGGCGTGCGAGACAGAACACAGGCGGCGCTCATGGCCGCTGCGCAGCGCGACCGACCACCCCGGCCTCATTGAGTGCGGACTCCGCGGGCGCCGCGCTATCGTAGCCGCAGCCGAACCACTTGGAGGAGGACACATGGCCGTCGACACGCTCAAGAGCTCGCGCGATCCCGAGACAGGGAGCGCAACCGCTGCGCTGTTGACCCGCCAGAAGGCTCACCTGCTGCCGGTTCAGAGCCGCATGCTCTACTACGGCGGGCGCCCGCTCGCCGTCGGTCGGGCCCGGGGCGACTGGTTGTGGGACGTCGAGGGCAACCGTTACCTCGATTTCTTCGGCGGGATACTGACGGTGTCGGTCGGGCACTGCAACGAGGAGGTCGTGGAGGCGACCGCGGAGCAGATGCGCACGGTGGGCCACACCAGCACCCTCTACTTGAACGAGATCACCATCAAGGTGGCCGAGAAGCTCGCCGAGATCACCCCGGGTCGGCTGCAGGTGTCGTTCTTCACCAACAGCGGAACCGAGGCCGACGAGATGGCGATCATGGCGGCGCGCACCTACACCGGGAATCGCGACGTGATCTCATTGCGCCACGCCTACTCCGGACGCAGCGCGTCGATGATGGCCATGACCGCACACTCGACCTGGCGGCAGGGCGGCGTCTACGACGGCCACATCAAGCAAGTGCGCAGTCCCAACCTCTACCGCAGACCGAACGGCATGAGCGAGGAAGCCTACCTGGACTTCCTCGTCGACGACCTGTCAGACTTCCTGGCTACCTGCACGGACGGCAAGATCGCCGCCTTCATGGCCGAGCCCATACAGGGCGTCGGCGGCTTCGCGGTGGCGCCCGCGGACTACTTCCGTCGCGTGCTGCCACTCATCGAGGAGGCCGGCGGCATCCTGATCATCGACGAGGTGCAGACCGCCTGGGGCCGTACCGGGCGGCACTGGTGCGGCATCGAGCACTGGGGGGTGGAACCGGACGTGATGACCTTCGCGAAGGGGATCGCCAACGGCGCCCCGGTGGGTGCGACGATCATGACGCCCGAGGTGGCCGAGTCGGTGCAAGCGCTGACCCTCTCGACGTTCGGCGGGAACCCGGTCTCGATGGCGCAGGCGTTCGCCACCATCAGCTACATCGAGCGCCATCGCCTGTGGGAGAACGCCGAGGCCCAGGGGTCGCGGCTACGCGCACGACTCGACGCCCTCGCCGACCGCCACGAGTACGTCGGGGACGTGCGAGGCATGGGGCTGATGCAGGCGCTCGAGGTCGTGGCGCCAGGCACGCGGGACCCGGACCCAGCTCGCGCCGACGCGCTGCTGAACGCCGCGCGAGACGTGGGACTCCTGCTGGGCAAGGGAGGCCGCTACGGCAACACCCTCCGCATCGCGCCCATGCTCAACGTGAGCGCTGAGTCCATCGATGAAGGTTGTGGTCTGCTCGATGAGGCGGCAGCGCAGGTAGCTTGAGCGCTGGTGCGCACGAGGCGTTGTACGCTCAGCACCCGAAAGTGATATCCTAGGGGGATATACACCACCAGGAGGTCGCCATGAGAACGCTGCAACGGACAGTTCCCGCACCCCTCGAGCAGGTCCGCGCCGCCGTAGAGCAGAGCCTGCAGGCAGAAGGCTTCGGTGTGCTGACCGAGATCGACGTCCAAGCCGTCTTCCGGACGAAGCTAGGCGCCGAGCACGAGGGGCACCGCATCCTCGGCGTGTGCAACCCGCAGTTCGCCAAGCAGGCCCTCGACTTGGACCGAGACGTCGCCACGTTGCTCCCCTGCACGCTCACGCTCCGCGAGGTCGAGGGCGGCACCGAGGTGAAGGTGCTGGACCCGAACGCCGTCTTCACGCTCGCCGCGCCCGAGACGCAAGCCGGACTCGCGCCGCTCGCGGACGAGGTGACCGCGCGGCTCGCGAGTGCGCTCGAGGCGCTGCCTGGCCAGCCAGCTACCCCCTAGAGCGCCAGCTCGAGCACCACCTCATCGTCGTCCATCTCCCCGGTGGGCTCGAACCCGAACGCGCGGTAGAACGGCTCGGCGCAACCCGGACCGGGCACGTAGGAGAGTTCGAGGGTCGAGAACAAGCCCTTCGAGCGCACGTGCTCGATGACCTTGGCGAGCGCCGCTCGGCCGACGCCGCGGCCTTGGTGACGCCGGTCGATCATGAACCTCCACACGCCGACGCCCGGGGCCTGTGCCTGTGGTGACGAGAGCGACTCGTCGTGGAGCATCACGAAGCCCACGGGCTCCTCACCGAGGTAGATGGCGCGGTACCAAGCCTCCTCGGAGAACAACGCCTGCGCCAGAGACACGGCGTTGGGCGCCACGAAGTCACGCTGGTCGTCGGCGACCTCGAGCTTGATGATCGCGACGACCGTGTCGCCGGTGATCTCGCGCAACGTCACTTCGGCGGGGTCGATCTGGCTAGCGGGCATCGCGCCTCCTGTGTCGACGGTGTCAACGATGTCGACCGTTTCGATGGGTAGTCGACCGCATCTCTGGCGCGCTGGCGAGGGTCGAAGGTCACGCGCCGGGGACCAGCAGCACCTTCCCGGATCCCATGGCATGCCGGTAGCCCTCCACCGCCGCGGGCGCCTCCTCGAGGCTCACGCGCTCGCGCACGTGGGTCGAGAGCTCGCGGCCGAGCAGGCGCTGGGCCCTTCCGGAGATGCGGGCGAGGCCTAGGAGGCCCTTCCCGCGCAACCACGTCGGAAGGTAGAAGCCTTCGACACGCCGGTCGCCGAAGAGGATGGTGCGAGGGTCGGCCGTGAGGGCCGCCGAGGAGAGGGCACCGTAGAGGACCACGGTGCTCCCCTCGGGCGCCGCCTCCAACAGCTGACCGGTGAACTCACCAGCGACAGCGTCCAAGAAGAGCGTGGCGCGCAACTCCTGCGCGGCTTCGCGAAGGCTGGAGACGAAGTCGTCGCTGGCGCTCGAGATCACGTACCGTGCGCCCTCCTGCAGCGCCATCTCGCGCTTCTCATCGCTCCTGAGCACCGCGATCACGTCGACGCCCTCGCGCTTCGCCAGGCGCGTCACCATCCTCCCCAGCGCGCTCGCGGCAGCCGAGTTCACGATCGCGCGATGCCCGCCTCGCTTCGCGCCCTCCATCAAGCCTAGAGCGGTGAGCGGGTTCACGATCAACGTGGCGGCCTGCTCGAGCTCGACGTCGCGGCGCAAGGGTAGGCAACGATCAGCGCGCGTCACCAGGTACTCCGCGTACGTCCCGCCACTTGGCGGGGAGGCTGCGCAGGCGACGCGTCGTCCGAGGAGGGCGCGCGCGAAGAGGCCAGACCCGGCGGCAACGACGGTTCCGCTACCCTCGTTGCCTGGCACGAACGGGAACCGCGTCGCCCCGGGATACAGACCGTCCATGGCGCCGAGGTCCGAAGGGTTGACCGGAGCAGCGGCGACGCGCACGAGCACCTCGCCTCGTTCTGGCCGTGGTACGGGGCGCTCGGCAAGGCGAAGCGGTTCGCCTTGAAAGTCGACTACGAGCGCACGCATGGTCCGAGGGATGGGTTCTTTCACCGTGAGTCACCGCCTGGAGCGAGGACCTCCGCCCGATGGGAAACGCCGCGCCATCTCAGCCCTCAATCGACCACGAGCAGCTCACGGAAGCCTGCGGTGAGCGGCTCGCCGCCGTCAGGCCTCACCACCACGACGTCCTCGACGCGCGCCGAGAAGGTGTCGAAGCGGGTGATGCTCGGCTCCACGGTGAACAACATGCCCTCCTGGAGGAGGGTGCTGTCGCTGGCGGTCAGGAACGGGGGCTCGTGCACGTCGAGGCCGATGCCGTGACCGAGGCGGTGCCGGAAAGCTTCGCCGTGCCCGGCGGCGGCGATCACCTCGCGCGCGGCTGCGTCGGCCTCGGCCGCCGTGGCCCTCCCCGCTCGGAGCGCTGCGATACCGGCCGCCTGCGAGCTCATGACGAGCTCGAAGACCTCCAGGTAGTCCTTCCCCGGGTCCCCGAAGAAGACGGAGCGGCCGAAGTCGTAGCAGTAGCCGTCGAGGATGGCGCCGAAGTCGAAGAGGATCGACACCGGCGGCGTCAGGCTGCGGGGCCAGGTAGCTTGACGCTGCCCGAAGAGCAGCGGGTGCCCAGGCCCGGAGTTGTAGAGCGACGTCGTGAAGGACGGCCCCAAGGAACCGTGCCGGCGAAGCTGGTGGTCGATCTCGCTGACGACGTCCAACTCGGTCATCCCGTGTGCGAGCTTGCCCAAGACCGACGCGAAGGCCGCCTCGGTGATCGCGCCAGCGCGGCGCATCACCTCGATCTCATCCTCTGACTTGATCACCCGAAGCGGGCGCAGGACCTCGGTGGCCGACAGGAAGCTCGCGCCCGGCAGCAACTCCTGGAGGGCGCTCACGGTCGACCCGTGCGTGGCGTCCGATATCGCGACGCGGGGTCGCTCGCTCAGAGCGAGGTCTCGCAGGATCTTCCGCACCAAGGCCGCAGGATCGTCATGGTCCTGGAGCACGTGCACGCGCAGGTCCCCGGAGCCTCCAAGGCCGCCGAACTCCGCGCTCATGCGTGGCAGGGCCAGCACTGGTGGCTGCCCCGGCGCCAACCACGCGCCCTCCACCCAGGCCCCCGGGTGCAGGACCGCGCCGAAGTTCGGAAGGTCTCTGGGAACACCCATCAGGTACTGCAGGTCTGCCGATACAGGTAGGAACGCCAGGTCGGCTACCTCACCCAGCCGCTCCTGAAAGGTGCTCATCCGTTGCTCGAAGTCCACGGGAACCCACCACCAATTCGTGCTATGTTCACGCCAGCCTGGGTAAGTATACGGCCCTAACGGGGCCGCTCGATCCACGCTAAGACCATCGCCGACTACACCCGAAGAGGAGACCCACCATGAACCAGAAGCTGGCTGCGCCCGCGCAGGCCTCGCGAAACCTGATTCTCGGCGCCCTGATCCTGCTCGTGGGCCTGGGTTTCGGACAGGTCAAGGCCGAAGAGGTCATCGTGCTCGGACACGCGGAGATAACCGAGGCGTACGATCCCGCCCACGCCTTCAACCCCACCAGTGGCATGGTGAACCGCGTGGCGTACGACACCCTCGTGACCTTCCCGGACGCAGACGCGAGCTCCATCGAGCCGCTGCTGGCCGAATCATGGTCGATCTCGGACGACGGTCTCGTCTACACCTTCCATCTCCGCGACGACGCCACCTTCACCAACGGCGACCCGCTCACCGCACAGGACGTGGTCTTCTCGTTCAACCGCCTCAAGCACGTGCGAGCGCAGCCCTCCTTCCTCACCGACCCCATCGCGTCGATCGACGCCCTCGACGAGCGCACGGTGGCGATCACCGTGACCGGACCGCGCCCCTCGTTCCTGGCGGAGCTCGCGAACACCGCGTTCTCGGTGACGAACGCGTCGGTGGTTGGCGCCAACGGCGGCACCGACGCCGAAGACGCCGCCGAGACAGACACCGCCCAGGCCTACCTCAACCAGACCTCGGCCGGTACGGGCGCGTACGTCCTGCAGGGTTGGGAGCCACAAGACCGCACCGTTCTGGTCCGGAACCCCGACTACTGGGGCGAGCAGCCGTTCTTCGACCGCGTGATCATCGTGAACATCCCGGAGGCTGCCACGCAGCGCGTGGCGCTCGTGTCCGGGAACATCGACCTGGCTACGGACCTCACTCCCGACCAGGTGGTCGCGCTCGAGGGCAACGACGACATCGGAATCTACCTGGGGCCCGGTCGCTGGACACACTTCCTGCTCATGAACCGCGACCCCGGCGTAGGCGGCCCGGTGTCTGATCCTCTGGTCGCACGCGCCGTACGCTACGCCCTCGACTACGAGGGATACCGCGAGCTGTGGGCCGGGAGCGTTACTCCGGGCAGCAACATGTGGATCGGCTTGGCAGGCGCGTACGGGCAGGACGAGGCCATGCAGCGTGACCTCGAGCTCGCGCGCGAGCTCCTCGCCGAAGCCGGTTACCCCGACGGGTTCGAGATCACCCTCCAGTACCCCGACATGACCTGGGCCGGGGTCAGCACCAGCACCAACGCGCAGAAGATACAGGCCGACCTCGCCGAAGTGGGCATCGCCGTCCGCCTTCTCCCGGGTGAGGTGCAGGTGGCGCTCGAGGGGTACCGCAGCGGCGAGCAAGGGTTCGCGTACTGGTTCTGGGGGCCCGACAAGCTCGACCCGGTTGACTTCCTGGAGTTCCTGCCGGGCGGGAAGGTTGCTGGCGAGCGCGCCCGCTGGACCGAGGACGGGGTCGACCAGAGCGTGATGGAGCTCATCGCGCAGGCCAACGAGGAGACTGACCCTGACGCACGCATGGAGATCTTCGCGCAGCTGCAGGACTTCGCACAGGAGCACAGCGCCTTCGCACCCTTCAACGTGCCGGCCGTGCAGACCGCCTTCCGCGCCGAGATCGAAGGCTACGTGTGGCATCCACAGTGGGGGCTCGACCTCGCGCTGTTGAGCCGGGCGCAGTAGGCTAGCTAGCGAAACCGAGCCGGGGGGAGCGGGCTTCGCGTCCGCTCCCCCCGCTCTGAGGCTCGAATCAGCCGTCCCCCCGTGAGTCGCGATGCCACTGTACAGGTACATCCTCAGGCGCGTCCTCTTCTCGATCCCTCTGGTCCTGGGCATCACCGTCGTGGCGTTCCTGATCGCCAACGCGGTCCCGGCTGACCCCATCAACGCCAACCTGCCTCAGAGCGCCCTGAACAACGAGCAGCTCGTGGCTGCCTTCCGCGAGAAGTGGGGGCTGGACCAGCCGCTGCACGTCCAGTACTTCACCTACCTCGGCAACTTGCTGCGAGGCGACATGGGCGTGTCGATCCGGACCGGTAAGCCCGTGCTGGAGGACATAAGGCAGTTCCTACCCGCGACCATGGAGCTGGCCACCTCAGCGATCGTGGTCGGGCTGCTCCTGGGCATCGGCTTCGGGATCGTCTCCGCCGTGTGGCGGAGCTCACCCGTGGATTACCTGGTGCGCGTGTTCGCTCTCATAGGCGTGAGCTTCCCGGTCTTCCTGCTGGCCCTGATAGGCCTGAGCGTGCTCCACGCCCAACTCGGTTGGGTCGCGGGACCCGGCAGGCTGAGCTTCCTGGTCACAAGGCCACCAGAGGTGACGGGGCTCTACACGATCGACAGCCTGCTAGCCGGTCAATGGTCGACGCTGCGTGACGCCGCCTCGCACCTGGTACTACCGAGCCTGGTGCTCGGACTGTACGTGTCCGGCATAATCGCGCGCATCACACGCTCCTCGCTGCTGGAAGTCCTGAACACGGACTACATACGAACCGCGCGCGCCAAGGGCCAGCTCGAGGTGTACATCGTCCTGCGACACGGCCTCTCGAACGCCCTCATCCCGGTGGTCACGCTGCTGGGCGTGCTCTACGGCAACCTGCTGGCAGGCGCGGTGCTGACGGAGGCCATCTTCGCCTGGCCCGGCATCGGCCGCTACGCTTACCGAGCGGCCACCTCGCAAGACTTCCCCGCGATCATGGGCGTCAGCATGCTGATTGCCCTGATCTACGTGATCGCGAACTTCGTGGTCGATCTCCTCTACTTCCTCATCGATCCCCGGATCAGGTACTCGTAAGCGATGATCACTCCCGCAGCGACACCAAGCGGCGCCGTCACGACGCGACCGCGTCAGCGGTTCCGGCAACTCCGACGCCACCCCGAGGTCATCGTCGGCCTGGCGGTGATAGTGACCTGGTTCCTGCTGGCGCTGTTCGCCCCGATCCTGGCGCCTTTCGAGCCGCTCGAGCAGAACATCCAGCAGCGCTTGCAGCCTCCCGGCGAGACCCACCGCCTGGGCACGGACGAGCTCGGGCGCGACGTCCTGAGCCGCGTCCTGTACGGGGGCCGGATCACGATCCCGGCGGGACTCGCGGTGGTGGTCATCAACAGCATCATCGGCTGGCTCGCGGGCGCCGTGGCGGGCTTCGTCGGTGGCCTCTGGGACGAGATCATGATGCGCATCGCCGAGCTCTTCATGGCGTTCCCCACGATCATCCTGGCGATGGCGATAACCGCCGCCCTGGGACCCGAGATCCGCAACGCCGTACTGGCGCTGGTGATAGTCCGCTGGACGAACTACGCGCGACTCACGCGGGGGCTGATAATCGAGGCGAAGACGAAGGAGTACGTGGAGGCCGCGCGCAGCCTCGGCGCCAAGAGCCCTTACCTGCTCTTCCGCACGCTGCTTCCGAACAGCGTGGCGCCGGTAGTCGTGTACGGCTCGCTCGACATCGGCAACGCCATCCTCCTCTTCGCGGGCCTCAGCTTCCTCGGCTTGGGACCCGAACCCTCGTCCCCGGAGTGGGGCCGCATGATCTCCATCGGGATCCACTTCTTCGACCAGTGGTGGATGTGGCTCTTCCCCGGCCTCTCGATCGCCAGCCTGGTGATGGCCTTCAACTTCATCGGTGACGGCCTGCGCGACATGCTCGACCCGCGGACCCGCCACTGATCCCGAGCGCTCGACGATCAACGCGCCCCTGGGGCACGCGCGACGGTGCTCCCGACCACGCCGATCGTGGAAGCGAGCCGGTTCAACCTTCGGCCGCAGCGAAGGTGTCTCTGAAGGGCCCCAGGAAGCGCCGCTCGCGCGACCAGTCGGTCACGGCGAACACCACCTCGCGGAACACCTCGTCGAAGGGACCCGACAACGCGTCGCGGAAGTCGCGAGCCGTCCGCTCGGGGTCGTTCGCGAAGGCTCCGCAGCCCCAAGCTCCCAGCACCAGGGCCTCGTAACCGTACGCGCGGGCGATCGCCAGAACTCGCTGGATCCGCTCCCGCAGCAGGTCACCAGACTCCGGTTGCCCCACGGCGGGCGCGTACGGCGCCGCACAGGTGAGGAAGCTCAGCGGCCAGGGCTCGCTCAGCGCGCTCCCATCGTCGGTGCGGAACACCGGCACGTCGGGCGAGAGGATGGCCCACGCCGTCGAGTCGGGCCGCGAACGCAGCCGGTGCGCTTCGTACATGGGGTCGCCACTGATCGTGGCGTACAGGGCGCTCGAGCGGCAGAGGGTCTCCTCTTGTGCGAGGGCCCCTTGCAGGAACCCTCCGCCGGGCTCCACGCCGTTGGCGAAGTTGAGCGCGAGCGGGCGGTGACCCTCCTCGAAGAGGCGGCGTGCCGCTCCTAGGGTCGTCTCGTTGGTGACCTGGACGCGCGTCTCGGGGTGCGTGCGAGCGCTGACCCGCGGCAGCGCCGCCTCGGGGGGGATGCTGACGCGGCGCTCGAGCGCTGTCGCGACGAGCGGCCCCAGCTCGACGCGAGCGCCCTCGTCGTCCTCGTAACAACCCTGCTCGGCGGTCTCCACCGCTGCCCAACCGAGCTCAGCCGCGCGAGCGTGGGGCATGACGAGCTCTCGCCGACGGGCCTCCGCGAGGGCTTCGGAGTCGATGCACGGCAGGGTCTTCAGCATGCTGTCCCTCCTCGCGCGCGGTTCGGGTTCGGGCGCGGCACGGACGAGCTATCGCCCGCGCCGAGGCGGCCCTGGGGAGGTCACTTGTCCGGGTTGGGGACCATCACGTCGCGCATCATCTGGCAGAGCTCAGCGAAGCCGCCGATGAACTGTCGCAGCGTGCGCCTCGTCGCGCCGTAACCGTCGAACTCCTGCACCGTCATCCCGTCCTCGTCGTAGGCCCTCCGGAAGTCGTCGAACTTGTCGCGCAACTCGCTGACCATCTGCGCGTCCAACGGGTCGTGGATCCGCTCAGCGACCTTCACGTCAGAGGCGTTGAAGCGCTTCGCCCAACCGTACGGGATGGTGGTGATCACGTCCCCGCCGATGAACTCCGACCAGTGGTAGTGGTTGCGGTACGCCGCCGCGAGCAATCGCGCACGGTACCCGCGCTCCTGGTAGAGGCGGTAGGCGTGCTTCATCACCGCCACACCCGCCCACTCCAGGTAGTCGGGGTTGGTGATGATGCCGTGCTTGTTGGCCACGACCTTCAACCAGTCGTCGGTCCGGCCGACCATGATCGTGCACACCGGCGCCATCTCGGAGACGTCGTGTCCGTCCGCCTCACGGCGGCTCAAGCCGCGCTCCACCGCCTCACCGACCGCCAGGGCCTGAGGCACCGTGAAGGACACCGTGGCGTTGACGCTTATCCCGCGGTAGGTGGCCTCCTCGATCCCCTCGATCCCGGCGGCAGTGACCGGCATCTTGACGTTCAGGTTCGGGACGACCGTGGCGAAGTGCTGCGCCTGCTCGACCATCGCGCGCGCGTTCCGGTAGAACTTCGCGTTGGTCTGCATCGAGAGGCGACCCTTCTTGCCCTTGGTGCGCTCGAAGGTCGGCATGAGGAGCCTAGCCGCCTTGCTCGCCATCTCGTCGATCAGCTTCCAGGCCACCTCGTCCTCGGTGGCGGTCGGCATCTCGCGGATGATCTCCTCGATCCTGCCCTTCCACTCACCGTAAGACTTCTTGAGCACGTCGACCACGATCACGGGGTTGGTGGTCGCACCCACCGCACCGTGCTCGACGCCGTACGTCAACTCGTCGATGGCGCACGAGTCGTTCCAGTAATCCGTGGGGGTCGTCTCGCTCATCTCGTGCAAGGGACTCTTGTACGCGCTCATCATCACCCCTCCATCACGCCATGCTATCGCGTCACGTACCAGACGCCGTCTTCCTCTTCGCCTGGACCCCTTGGAGCGTCGTAACGCTCGGCGTGGGTCAGACCCTCACCGACCCGAAGGTGAAGCGCGGGTCCTCTAGCAACACCTCGTACCCGGACGAGGAGTCGGTGAGGCACAGCAGCGGCCCTGGCTCCTCCTTCGACCAGGCGGCGACGACCTCACCCGCGAAGATCGTGTGATCGCCCGTCGTGAAGCTGTCGACCAGACGGCACTCGAGGTTTATCTCGCACTCCTGGACGAGCGGCGCTTGCACCACACGCGCGGGCGCCGCCGTCACGCCGGCCTGCGCGAACTTGTCGACGTCGCGACCGCTGTTGGTGCCGCAGTACAGCGTCGCCTGCGCCAGGGCGCGACCCGGGTACGCCAGCACGAACTCGCCAGCACCTTCGATCAGTTCGTGGGTGTAGCGCGTGGGAGCGACGCTGATCGCCATCATCGGGGGCGAGCTCGACGTCCGCATCGTCCACCCGAGCGGACAGATGCTGCGCTTTCCGTCGTGCTCGGCAACCGCCCAGACCACCACCTCGGGCCGCAAGCCCCGCGAGAACGCCTTCAGTTCGAGCTCTCTCATCGTGCTACCTCCGTTCATCTGCAACTCTCGTCTCCAGACTGGGTGCCCGAGCGGTTGGAGCCTTCGCGAGCGAAACGCGAGCGCGGCAGGACCATCACCCTGTGGCCAGCGTGGCGCGCCATCGGCTCGTACAGGACGAAACCTGCGTTCTCGTACACCCG
>SKSV01000078.1 GCA_007122815.1 Trueperaceae bacterium
CTGACTCACCTAAGCGGAGCTTCGGGGCTGGAGCGCATCGTCAACGGCCGCTACCCCATCACGCGCTACCGCGAGGCGCTCGCGGACGTCCGCTCGCGCCGCGTGATCAAAGCTGTGTTCGCTCGCGACGGGGCGTGAACCCCGTCGGGCAGCGTAGACTCGCTCGGCATGGACGCCCCCTCGCCTCGGCTCGCACGCCGGATCACGCTCGCTCTGCTCGTGGTGCAGTCGCTGGGCTCTGCCGGCGGCATCGGCGTGGCGACGGTAGCGGCAATCGTCGGCGCGGAGCTCTCGGGTCGAGGCTCGCTTGCCGGCGCACCGGGAGCGACCTACCAGTTGGGGGTCGCCTTCGCGGCGCTGCTGTGGGGAGCTCTTTCAGACCGGCTGGGGCGCCGCAACGCGCTGTCACTGGGGCTGCTGACCGGGGTCGTCGGTGCTTTCGGCGCGCTGCTCGCGGTGGTGACGGGCAGCTTCGGCCTGCTGCTCCTCGGCTTGGTGGTGATGGGTTCCGGGACGGCCTCCGTGCAGCTGGGCCGGTTCGCCGCCGCGGAGGTCAACCCCGTCGCGCGGCGTGGGCGCGCCGTGGCGACGGTGGTGCTGGGCGGCACCTTCGGGTCGGTGGTCGGCCCTACCCTCGTGGCACCGACCGGAGCCCTCGCCACCTCGCTGGGCTGGAGCGCCCTGGCGGGACCCTACCTGACCGTGATCGCCGCTTACGCGTTGTCCGTCTTGGTGCTGCAACTCGCACTGAGGCCCGACCCCAAGGAGATCGGTGAGGCCGTCGGCCGTGCCTCTCGTGCCACGCCAACCGGACCAGCGCGCGACCTGCGCCAGCTGCTGCGGGACCCGATGGTGGTAACGGCGGTCACCACGGTTGTGCTCGCCCACGCGGTGATGGTCGGCCTGATGCAGATGACCTCGCTGCACATGCACGGCCACGAGCACTCCCTCGCTGGCATCTCCATCGTCTTCTCGAGCCACACCTTCGGGATGTACGCCTTCTCCATCGTCACCGGGTCCCTAACGGACCGCTGGGGTCGCCTGCCCGTCATGGCGAGCGGCGCCGTGATCACGATCGCCAGTTGCCTGGCCGCGCCTCTCTCACCTCACGTGCTGCCGCTGGCTATCGCCCTCTTCGGCTTGGGGATCGGCTGGAACTTCTGCTTCGTAGCGGGTTCGGCCCTGCTGTCGGACGCTCTCTCGCCCACCGAGAAGGCACGCACCCAGGGCCTGAACGACCTGTTCGTGGGGTTGGCTGGCGCCTCCGCGATCCTGCTCTCCGGTGTTGTGTTCGCCGGCGCGGGTTACGCGGTGATGGGCCTCGTGGGAGCCGCCCTCATGCTGCCGGTGCTCCCGCTCATAGCCTGGCTGAGACGGCATCGCGTCGATCCCGCCGTCACGGCGAGCGGGTAGGGCGGGCCTCCGGGCGACGATGCCAAAGCGGCGCGCCCCGAGCGAGGTGCCCGGGGCGCGCCGAACGGTTCTCGCTTGGGCTCAGCGGTCCTTGGTTATCAGGTGGGCGTCCTGGTAAGTGTTCGGGCTGTACGGGTGAACGCTCCAGCCGCCGACGTACGACTGGTAGAGGGCGGTCTCCTCGGTGTAGAAGATGAACGCGAAGGGTGACTCCTCCACCACGATCTCCTGGATCTCACGGTAGAGGTCGATCGACTCCTGCGAGGTTGGGTCGGTGGCGGTGGCGACGTCGAGAAGCTCGTCCACACGCGGGTTCGCGTAGTAGGTGAAGTTCGACGAGCCGGGCTCGCCCGAGTGGAACTGCCGTATGGTGGCGCGGTCGGGATCGAGCTGGCCGCCCCAACCGAGGATGAACATGTCGTAATCGTCGCTGTTGAGGATGCGATCGATGAAGGCGCCGAACTCCTCGATGCTGACCTGGAGGTCGAGGCCGATCTGGCTGAACTCGAAGTTGAGGATCTCCGCCACCTGGATGCGCACGGCGTTGTCGTTCGTGTAGAGGCGCAGCGGCTCGGAGAAGTCCACCCCTGCTTCCTCGAGCAGTTCCCGCGCGAGCTCGGGATCGTAGGGGTAACGGCGCACGTCGGGGTTGAACCAGGGCATGGTCGGCAGGATCATGCTGATGCCGGGGAAGGCGTTGCCGTTCATGACGCGCTCGACGATTCCCTCGCGCGGTATCAGGTGGTTGAGGGCTTGACGAACGCGCACGTCGTCCAAGGGCTCCGAGATGGTGTTCATGCCCAGGTACGTGTAACCGGTGCCGGGTGTGCGCTCGAGCACGAAGCGCGGGTCCTCCTCCAGCCGCGGGAGCTCCTCCGGCGGCAGCTGACCCTGCGTTACGTCGATCTCGCCGGCCTCGAAGGCCAGGAGGCGCGTGGCGTTCTCGGGGATGACCCGGAACTCGAGGAACTCGATGCTACCCGCGCCGCCCCAGTAGTCGTCGAAGCGGCGCAGCACGAGCCGGTCGTCGCGCACCTGTGACTCGAACTGGTAGGGGCCCGTGCCCACCGGGCGCAGGTTGAAGTCCTCGGCCGCGTTCGCCGGCACGATGGGCTGGCGCGCGATGTTGTTGATGAGGAACGCAGTGGGGGTGTTGAGGTTGAAGACCACCCGGTACGGGTCCGGCGTGTCGATCGTCCCTATGGCGGTGTAGAGCGGCCGGTTCACGGCGCCGGTGTCCGGGTCGAGCACGCTCTCGAAGGTGAAGCGCACGTCCTCGGAGGTGAACGCCCGACCGTCGTGGAAGAGCACATCCTCGCGCAGGTCGAACGCCAGCGTGAGCCCGTCGTCGCTGAACTGCCACGCCGTTGCCAGGCGCGGTTGCAGACCGAGCCCGCGGTCGAAGACCACGAGCGGCTCCATGATCACGTTGATGCGCTCGAACGAGGGCACGTCCACCGCCGTGAGCGGGTCGAAGCCGGACACCTCGGACGTGCTGCCGATGATCAAACGGTCGCCCTGAGCCTGTGCGAAGCCTAACAGGACCAATGCGCACGCTGCCATGAGTGCGCCAGTGAGGATGGGTCGCTTCATCTGATCTCCTTCGTAGCCCGCCCCAGCGCGCGGTATGCCGCTCACCGGCGCTCGCCTACCGGTCTCCGCCACTGCGCGGAGGGGTTGCGACGAGCATGTGGCAAAGTATCACAAGCGGCCTGGTCGATCGCTGGCGCTGAGGCGATCGGGAACCACAGTAGAACGCGCCCTGACCGAGAGGTTAGGGCGCTTTTCGGGTGTTATGGAGGCGGCGCGCCCCGACCTGAGGTGGTCGCGGCGCGCTCGCGGTCGCTCGTCTGGTGATCCTCGGATCTCAGCCTTGCGAATCGTCCCTGATCGCGCGGATCGCGCGCTCGACGACCTCTTCAGGAACCTCCTCGACACCGTGAACCTCGCGGGCGTGTGCGGCCACCTGCGCCAACACCTCGTCCTGAGAGTCGGCCTGGACCACCGCTTCGCAGTCGAACCCCACGTCCCTACAGCGCAGCACTTTCGCCATCGTCTACCTCCTCAAGTCGCGATGTTGCCCCGAGGGGCGTCACGGCAGCGTTACCGAGTGCGTAGAGCACGCTGCGAGGGCGCTCACCGAGCTCACCCGCCACCTTCAGGTCCGACACGAGTCGCTCGGCGCTCAGTGCGTAGCTCCGTGCTGAGCTCACGTCGCCGAGGGCCAGTGATGCCTCCGCGAGCGTCGCGAGGGTCTCGACCCTCAGGACAGCGTCACCGACTTCGCTGGCGATCAAGTGCGCCCGCGCTGCCGAGGAACGCCCGAGCTCGGGTTCGCCGCAAGCGACCTCGGCTCGCCCGAGCCCGTCCAGCACGCTGGCGAGCAGCGTGCGATCAGCCAGGGTCTTGGCGATAGTGAGCGCAGCAGCCAGCAGGTCCCTGGCGAGACGCGAGGCGCTGGCTCCGCCAGGCGCGCGAACATCGCCTGAGCGCAAGCCGAGGGACAAGGCGGCGTGGCCGAGGTTGTTCAGCACCACGACTTCGACCTCGCGATCGTGGGCCGCCCGGGCGCTTCGCAGCGCCTCCCCGTAGGCTTCTGCCGCCCGGGCCGTTGCGCCCAGCGCATCCTCCACCTGGGCGACGTTGAGGCGCATGCGCGCTTCGCTGACCGGTGCTCGTGCTCTCCCCGCGGCCGCCAACGCCTGCCGCCACCATGACTCGGCTTCCTCGAGGTCGCCACGGTAGCGCGCCAAGGTACCCAACAGGAACCACGCCTCGGCCAGCACCGAACTCTCGACACCGTCGGTGGCTACCGCGCGACGCGCTGCGCTAGCGGCCCTCTGGGCCCTACCCAACCTCAGTTCCAGCCAGCCCAGCTCCACCGCAAGGCGCGCACCGGAACCAGCATCGGGCTCGGTCTCGAGCGCCGCGGCCAGCACCGCCGCGCCTTCCTGGAGCCAACCGCCCGCCTCGGCGCGTCGACCGAGCCCTGCGGCCGCCAGGCCACCCTCTGCTCGGCTGGCCGCCGCGACCGCGGCGGCTGCCTGACGCGCCAGCGACGATGTCGCTTGCGAGGGCCCCACCCCGATCACGCGCTCCAGGACCTCGCGACAACGCCGGTACTCGGCGAGCGCGTCACCCGGCGCGCCGAGCCTCAGGTGCGCGGTCATCGCCAGCCGGTAAGGCCGCTCGCTAACGGGATCTGCAGCCATCGCTCGCCAAGCCGCGTGCAGCGCGTCGCCCCAATCGCCGCGCCCAACCGCGCGCTCCCACTCCGCCATCGCGGCCGCGGTGGAGGTAGCCGTGCGGCGCGCTCGTTCCTCGGCGAAGAAAGCCGCGAACTCGCCGAACGCGTCTGGATCTAGCCCCTCCAGGACTCCCGCGTTGACGTCGGAAGGGGTGTCCGTGCGCGACTGTGTTGCCGCTTCGACCAGAACACCCGGTCCCAGCTGAAGCGGATCCGCGCCGACTATGACGTCTCCTCCGAGTGCCCGGAGCCGGAACAGCAACTGCCGCAGGTTCGAGCGGGCCCTCTCTGCATCCGCGTCGGGCCAGAGGTTCGCCGCCAGCCGGCTCCGCCGAGTCGGCCCGGCGACAGCTAGGTAGGCGAGCACGATCGATGCTCGCTCGCTGAGGTGCACCGGGCCCGTCTCGTCGCAGAGCGTCGCCGTCGCCCCACTCACCACCAAGCGCCAGTTCCACCCCCTCGGCACACTCACGTCATGAGCATAGGACAGACCTGGGACCCGAGCGCACACCCGTGGTGAACAGCGGCAGGGTGGCGTCGGCGAGGAGTTCTTCCTTGGTGGCGAGGTCTGGCGTGCGCAGCGTGATCACGGCTGCCATGGTGCTCATGACGGTGGCAGGTCCAC
>SKSV01000162.1 GCA_007122815.1 Trueperaceae bacterium
ACTCGGGCGCGCCTCCCAGCGAGAAGATCACCTGGGGGAAGCTCTCACCCGAGACGCCGGCGTTCGTGATCGAGAGCGACGCGACCATCGTCGCGCCACTCCTCTTCGCGCACGTACTGGGGTGGTGAGGGCAGCACGACGCGTCGTCGCCTGAGCCCCAACCGAGGCCGGTTTCAGCTCCGGCGGTGGGCCACGAAGGCCTGTAGCGCGTCGTTCACGCTGCTCAACGTGTAAGGTACCGAGCGCGCTTCGAAGCCGACCTCGCGGAGCAGCGTCAGCCAGGTGGCGCGCGCGAAGAGACCGCACGTGTGGCGATCAAACACCACCTCGACGCGCTCACCTTCGCGCAGCATGTACGCCATGTCGACCGTGACGATCGTGTCTTCTGGGTCGGGGTCGTAGCACCACTCGAGGTAGCGGAGCGCGCGCCCATCGCCGTCGTGGCCGCCGTGCGAAGTGGCGGGCCGGAACGTCTCGCGCAGGTGATCGGGGGTGAACAGGGCCACCCCGCCCGGTCGGCAGTGCACGAAGGCCGTCTCCATGGCCGCGCGAAGGTCGGATTCGCTCAGCAGGTAGGAGACCGCGTCGTGCACGAGCACCGCGTCGAAGGCGCGGCCCAGGCGCACGTCGCGCATGTCGCCCTCGACGTGCTCACAGCTGGGATTGAGCGCGCGGCTCACCTCCAGCATCTTCGGTGAGCGGTCTACTAGGGTGAGCTGGAGGTGCCGGGAGTAGTGGTGCGCGTTGTTGCCACCGCCGCTGCCGAGCTCCAGCGCCGTGTTCAGCTCACCTTCGATCGCGTCCCGAACTAGGCGCTGGTAGACGCCGACCTCCTCTTCGTAATCGGCAGGGGCCGAGAGCAGCGGCCACCAGTGGGCGAAGTCGCTGTAGAGGCGGGGGAGATCGTCCATAGCGAGGATCGTGCCATAGGCGGCGGTAGCTGGTCGGCGGCGTCGTCCAGGCCGCCATGCGCATCATGATGATATGATGCGCTGATGCGAACGACGATCGACCTCCCCGAAGACCTTCACCGGCACGTGAAGTCCATCGCGCGCGATACCTCCCGCACGTTGAGCCAGACCGCGGTCGACCTCATGCGGCGTGGCCTCGAGCGCGACGCAGCTGGCGAGGTCGGAGTCGACGAGCGTACCGGTCTACCGCTCGTCTCCGTAGGTCGCGTTATCACCAGCGATGACGTTCGCGTCCTAGACGACGAGACGTGACCACGCTGCTCGACGCCAACGTGCTGATCGCGCTCGTCGTGCCCGAACACGTGCATCACGACACTGCGACAGCGTGGTGGGGAACACGCCCTGGAACCTTCGCGACGTGTCCGAGCACGCAGGGCAGCCTGGTCCGCTTCCTGCTACGCGAGGGTCGCTCCGGTGCCGTGGCGCGCCGGACGCTGGAGGCGATCGTCAACCATCCACGGCACGTCTTCTGGGCGGACAGCTTGCGCTACGACGAGATCGAGCTGGAGCGACTCACGGGACACCGCCAGGTGACCGACAGCTACTTGGCTGCTCTCGCGCGGTCGCGCGACGGAAACGTCGCAACCCTCGACCGTGCCTTCGCCGAGCAGTACCCGGGCCTGGTGCAGCTCGTGACGGAGGCCTAGGCCAGCGGTCCGAATGTCCCTGTGGCTGCTACCGTGCCAAGCCTAATCTTGAGTGAACAGGTAGGTTTTGCCGCGCGAGGCAGGAGCTGCCCGCGCCGCGCTGAGCCAGTAGGAGCCAGTAGGAGAACGCAGGATGCCCGCCATCACACCATCACGCCCTCCCGCCTACGCCGTGCTCGCCGCCAGCTGCTTGCTGATCGCGCTAGCGTTCGGCGCGGCGAGGGCACAGGACGCGTCGACGGACATCACCTCGCTGCGCGTGGTGGCGACCACCGGCCACATCGGCGACGCCCTGACGCGCGTCGCGCCCGGCCTCGACGTCTTCGTGCTGGTGGGACCCGGTCTCGACCCGCACACGTACGAGGCGAGCACTCGCGACATCCAACGCCTGCGCGACGCCGACATGGTGTTCTGGAACGCGCTCGACCTGGAGGCCCAGATGGCGCGCCAGGTCCGCAGCCTCGGTGAACGCCAAGTGGCGCTCGGCGAACTCGTACCCGAGCACCTGGTGTTAACCTTCGAAGGCGGCGTCGATCCGCACATCTGGAACAGCATCGAGATATGGACCCTGGTGGTCGAAGCCATCGCTGACGCGATGGCCCTTCTCGTGCCGAGTCGAGCCGAGGACTTCCGTGCGAACGCCGCCGCCTACGCGCAAGAGATCGCCGAGGCCGACGCGTACGCCCGCGAGCGCCTCGCCGCGATCCCCGACGAGCACCGCTACCTCGTCTCGGGTCACGACGCCTTCAACTACTTCGCGCAGGCCTACGAGATGGAGGCGCTGGCCATCGAGGGCATCAGCACCGCCGACGAGGCCAGCATCCGCGACCTGCGAGCACTGGCGGACTTCGTCGCCGAGAACCGCGTGCCGGTCATCTTCTACGACAACATCACCGACCGCCAAGCCACCGACGCGCTCCGCGAAGCCGTGCTCGCGCGCGGCTGGGAGGTGCGCATCGCCGAGAGAACCCTCTACTCCGACTCGCTCGGCGACGCGCCGCCTCTCGACACCTACCTCGGCACCTTCCGCCACAACGTCGACGTGATCGTCGAGGCGCTGGCGGCACCGTGATCACCACGACCCTCCCCTGTGACGCTGTCTGCGAGGCGCGTTGCCTCTCGGTCGCCTACCGCGAGGCGCTCGTGCTGAAGGACGTGGACTTCTCCGTACCACCCGGCGTGATCATGGCCATCGTGGGACCCAACGGGGCGGGGAAGAGCACGCTAATGAAAGCCATGCTCGGCCTCATCCCAACCACCAACGGCTCGGTGCGCTTCTTCGGGCGCCCCTTCCAGGAGGTCCGCA
Organism: Trueperaceae bacterium; assembly: GCA_007122815.1. GTDB lineage: Bacteria > Deinococcota > Deinococci > Deinococcales > Trueperaceae > CSSed10-48. Next base: position 2,925 of record SKSV01000162.1, read on the forward strand.
GCCGCATCGGCTACATCCCTCAGCACGCCTCGGTCGACTGGGACTTCCCGACCACCGTCTTCGACGCGGTGCTGATGGGCACCTACGGGTCACTCGGCTGGTTCCGGCGCCCGGGCAAGCACGAGCGCCAGCTGAGCTGGGCGGCGCTAGAGCAGACCGGCATGGCGCACCTCGCGCGGCGTCAGATCGGTGAGCTCTCCGGCGGCGAGCGGCAACGCACCTTCCTCGCCCGCGCGCTCGTCCAGGACGCCGACCTCTACCTCATGGACGAACCGCTCCAGGGCGTCGACGCGCTCAGCAAGCACGCCATCCTGGCGGTGATGCGCGGCCTCCGGCAGCGCGGCAAGACGCTGGTGATGGTGCACCACGACCCATCCACCGTGCGCCAGCTCTGCGACTGGGTCACGCTGGTGAACAAGGGCGTCGTGGCGACCGGCCCTGTCGAGGACACCTTCTCCGAGTCCAACGTGCGGCGTGCCTACGCCCACATGCCCACCGAGGAGTGGTTCGGCAAGGCCACGGCCTGACGTGGAGCCGCTGCTAGAACTCCTGAGCGACCACACCGTGCGGACGGTGCTAACGGGCTCCACCATCATCGGCTTCGTATCGGGAGCGCTCGGCGCCTTCGCCTACCTGCGGCGCCAGAGCATGATGGGCGACGTCGTATCGCACGCCGCCCTGCTCGGCATCGCAGCAGCCTTCATCGTCGCCAGCCTCACGCTCGGCAGCGGCCACCACACGCTGGCGCTGCTCCTCGGCGCCAGCCTCGCCGGGGTACTGTCGATCCTCTTCGCCAACTTGGTGGTGCGTCACTCGCGCATCACCATGGACGGCGCCATGGCCGTCTCGCTGGCGCTCTTCTTCGGCGGCGGACTCACGCTGATGCGCATCATCCAGACCGGACCCTTCACCCAACGCGCCGGATTGGACACCTACATCTTCGGCCGCGCCGCCGCCATCACCCGCGCCGACCTCCAGGTCATCGCGGTCTTCGCCGCCGTGGCGCTCGTGTTCCTGGTCCTCAACTGGAAGGTCTTCAAGCTCTACAGCTTCGACACGGTGCTCTCCGAGCTCGTCGGTTACCGCGCGCGCCTGGTCGAGCCGCTGCTGCAGGCAACCATCGTCCTGGCGGTCGTGATCGGCCTGAAGGTGGTCGGTCTGATCCTGATGATCGCCTTCGTGGTGGCGCCGGCCTCAGCGGCGCGCCAATGGACCCGTTCGCTCGGCGCGATGGTGCTGCTGTCCGGCACCTTCGGCGCTCTTGCCAGCATCGCCGGCACGCTGGTATCGGTCCTGGCCGGCGACGTGCCCACCGGGCCAGTGATCGTGCTGGCGCTCACGGCCATCGTCGCCGTGTCGCTGCTCTTCGCTCCGCACCGTGGTTTGGTCGCGCGCGCCCTGCGGCGTCGGCGGCAGCGCAGCGAGCTCGTCCGAGAGGCCCACGCGAGGGGCGCATGAGCTTCCTGCTCGGGGTCGCGCTCCTGGCGGTCGTGACCGCGCTCGCGTGCGCGATCCCCGGCGTGTACCTCCTGCTGCGCCGCGACGCGATGATGACCGAGGCCGTGAGCCACGCCGTGCTGCCCGGAATCGTGGTTGGGCTGCTCATCGCCGGCGACCTGGACTCACCGCTGCTGATCCTGGCTGCCGCCCTGACCGGGCTGCTGGTGGTGATCGGCACCGAGTACCTGCACAACACCGGTCTGCTGGAGGGCGACGCACCGCTGGGCCTCATCTTCCCGGCGCTCTTCAGCATCGGCATCATCCTGGTCAGCCAGCGCTTCTCCAACGTGCACCTCGACGAGCACGTGGTGCTGGTGGGTGACCTGAACCTGGCGGCGTTCATCCACCTGGAGCTGGCGGGCCTGTCGCTGGGACCGCGCTACCTGTACGTCATGTTGGCCATCCTGCTGGTGAACCTGGCCTTCATCTGGCGCTTCTACAAGGAGTTGGAGCTCACCACCTTCGACCCCACCCTGGCCGAGCTGCTCGGTTTCCGGGTGCGCCCGCTCCACTACGCCTTCATGTTCCTGGTGTCCGTCACGATCACGGCGGCTTTCTACGCGGCGGGCTCAATCCTGAGCGTGGCCCTCATGATCGTGCCGGCCGCCACCGCGCGCCTCGTCACCAAGCGGCTCGTGCACCTTCTGGCGCTGACCGCGGTGATCGCCGTCCTGGGCGCGGTGGCGGGGTTCGCGGCGGCCTACGCGCTGGACGCAGCGACCTCGGGCATGATGGCGTTCTCGTTCGGCCTGATCTTCGTACTGGTGTTCGCTGGGGAGCGAGCGTGGGCGGCGCTGCGGCCGCGGCGGGCGTCGAGGGTGGGTTGAGGGGGCGGCGCATCGTGGGCCGTGCGC
>SKSV01000224.1 GCA_007122815.1 Trueperaceae bacterium
CTCGAGCCAAGGGGTACGTTCTCGACCGGCGCCGTCGCGGGTCAGACGGCGGGCCGGTTCCGCAACAACGGCACCGAACCCCTACCCGTTCGAAGCTCGGTTCAGAGCTACGTGATGCGGTTCGAGACGCGCGACGAGCGGGGCGAGCAGGTGGTGGCTCTCGCTCACCTGTTCGTGCCCGACGAACCTGTGGACGCAGGCGCGTTGCTCGCCTTCGCACCGGGCTCCACGGGCTTGGTCGACGCCTGCGCACCCTCACGCCCCTACGTCGATGGAGGAAGCCTGGACACCTACGGCGCCTACGGTCTGGCCTACGCGGGTCAGGGCATGCCGGTCGTGGTCCCGAACTACATCGGCTTCTTCGACCCCGGCCGACGACAGCCGTACTTCGTGGCCGACGCCGAAGCTCACGTGGTGCTCGACGCGCTGCGCGCAGCCGCCACGGCGCTCACCGAGATGAACCCTTCTCTCGCTCCCCACAGTGCCTTCGCCGCGGGCTTCTCGCAAGGCGGTCACGCGGTGTTCGCGGCAGCCGACCGAGCCACCGACTACGCTCCAGAGGTGCCGCTCGACGGCGTCCTCGGGTTCGGGCCCAGCGGTGAGGTCGACGTCGTGCTGCGGGCGTTCCCCTACGTGGCTCCATGGATCCTGGAGGCCTACGCGCGGACCTACCCCGGCAGCATCGAGCCCGCGGAACTGCTGCAGGAGCCTTTCGCAAGCAGGCTCCCAGGAGACATCGAGCGCCTCTGCATCGCCGGAGTGCAAGCGGAGTACCCCGGCGACGCGGCGGCGCTGCTCCAGCCACAGCTCGCCCAAGCCTTGCGTGAGGGCACGTTGAGCACCGACTTCCCGACCCTGGCCGAGCTCATCGAGACCAACCAGACCGGCGTGCGGCCTCACGGGCTGCCGGTGATCATCCTCCAAGGCGTCGATGATCCCGTCGCCCCCCTCGCCGACCAGGACCGCTTCGTGAGGCGCCTGTGCGATTCTGGCAGTGCAGTGCGCTACCCGAACTACTTGCGCACCCGACACGAGACGCGTTACATCGGTTTCGAGGAGGCGCTCGGCTGGATGCGCGCGCTCGCGGCAGGCGAGGACGCGCCATCGGACTGCGACGCCACAGCTCGAGACTGAACTGCTCACGGGAGGACCCATGCTCATCCTCGAGAACCGACGACACCTCGGCCTGCTGACCGTCTTGCTCCTGTTGCCGGCGCTGGCCTTCTGGACGGCAGCGCAGGAGCAACCCGCCTCGGGCGGGCTCGCGCTCGCGCCGGGGAGCATCGTCGAGGTCGTCTACGAAGAGCGCTTGAGCGTACAGGAGGTGTTGGCAGCAGCCGCCACGCCGTTCGGTCGTTACGGGCCTCCGCGCGTCGAGAACGCCGTCGACGTCTACGGTCTGCGCTTCGCTACCACCGGCTTGGAGGGCACGGTGGCCGTCGTCACGGCGTCCTTGTTCGTCCCGGTCGAGCCTCCACGAGAGTCCTCCCCCCTGTACGTCTTCGGCGCCGGTACCACGGGACTGGCGGGGGTCTGTGCGCCCTCGCGCGAGCACGAGCTCCCCCAGCCCCTCGGCAACTACCGCGGCTACCTCGCTCCGTACGCTGGCCGCGGGATCGTCACGGTCTTCCCCGACTACTTGGGCTTCGAGGACCCCGCGCGCCCTCAGGCCTACTTCCACGCCGCCAGCGAGGCCCACGTGATGCTCGATGCGGCGCGCGCCACGCGAGCCCTCTTCGCTGAGGCGCCTTGGCTGGGAGAGCTGCAGAACGCGGTGCTCATGGGAGGTTACTCGCAAGGTGGCCACGCGGCCTTCGCGGCTGCGGACCTGCGGCCCTGGTACGCCCCCGAGATTCCGCTGCTCGGGATGATCGGGTACGGGGCCACGACCGACGTGCGTCCGCTCTTCCTCGAGGGCCCTTACTACGCCCCGTACGTCTTGGCGAGCTGGTCGGCGATCTACGGTGCTCAGCAGGTCGAGGCCGAAGCGGTGCTCGCCAGCCGGTGGCTGCCCGCGCTCGAGCGCGAGGCGATCACGGAGTGCGTGGATCGAGTTCAGCAGGTGTTCCCGTTCGACGTGGACGCCATGTACACGCCCGAGTTCGCGCGCTCGCTGCGCGCCGGGACGCTGGAGCGTGACTTCCCCGGACTCCACGCGGTCTTCGAGGAGAACAAGACCGGTCTCTCAGGCCACGGGCTACCTGCGCTGGTGGTTCAGGGAGGTCAGGACATCATCGTGCGGGATCCGACGCAGGAGCGCTTCGTTGCGGCGCTGTGCGCCGCGGGTAGCGCGGTCGAGTACGTGAACGTTCGCGATGCCAGGCATCGCGACACCCGCCCGGCCGGGTTCGAGACGGCGGTGACATGGATCCACGAGCGCAGTGCTGGGGCCCCGGCGCCGTCCAGCTGTGTCCCCTGAAGCGGTCGCGACATGCGCGACGAAGTCGTGGAGCGCCGCGAGGACGGTTCCGGCCACCCCCACCGCAGCGAAAGCGAGCGCGAGCTGCAGCACGGTGTTCACGCGGGCCTCCCTTGGTAGCGTTCTTCGTTCTGAGAGCGGATCTCCATCGTGTACCTCATTTACTAAGGTACCACGAGCTATCTCGACCTACGTGAGGCATCACACACCGCACGCCCCAACGGGCATGTCTGTCGGCGAGCGGCTCCAGCGATCAGCCGCGTTCAGGGCGCGAGCGCTTGTACCAGGCTCGGGTCGTCGGTCCTGGCGTTGCCGACGCGGGCGTCCACGGGGTACGGGCGTAGCCACGCATCGGGACAGGGCCCGAGCAGGTCGTCGACCAGCTCCGGGTCGCGTGCCTGGGGATCTAGCCAGCGCCCCATGTCCGCGGGCGCGAGGACCACGGGCATGCGGTCGTGGAGCTCGGCCATGACCTCGTTCGGCGCACAGGTCAGGATCGTGACGCTGTTGCCCTCTTGCCGTTCGGCGTAGAGCCCGGCCAGGAGCATAGGTGCGCCGTCGTGGCGCACGACGTGATAGGGCTGCTTGCGGCCGCCCTCGGAGCGCCACTCGTAGAAGCCGCTGGCGGGCACCACGCAGCGCGAGCGCCGCATGGCGTCCCGGAAGCTCGGCTTCTGAGCGGCGCTCTCCGAGCGAGCGTTGAAGAGCGTCGCGCGGAAGCGGTTGGGGTCGTCCACCCATGCCGGAACCAACCCCCAGCGTCCTTCGAGGACTTCACGCGCCCCGCCCAAGCGCTCACGGACCCAGGGCACGACCTGGGTCGGCGCGACGTTGAAGCGCGGCTCGACGGGGAACGCGTCCAGCTCGAGCAGCGCGCTCAGGTCGGTCTCGTCGTGGTAGAGGGTGTACCGACCACACACGAGGGCTCCTCCGATGCCGGGGCGTCAGTCACCGTCGGCGAGTTCAGCCAAGACGCGCTCGCGGTCCTCGCCCTGGTACTCCTGGAGCAGTCCCGCGCGCTTCACGAAGTCCTTCACGTCTCGCAGGTGGGCAGGCAGGTCCACGAAGCCGTGACTGAGCATCACGTCCAAGCGGCTGATCTCGAAGAGCGCTCCTTGCCAAGCGTCGCGCTCGATGCGCTCCAGGGTGAAGCGGTGCAGCGTCGCCTGCATCAGGGTGCGCACGAGTTCCTGCTGATCGGACGAGAGCTCCTCCCAAGCGCCTTGCGCGAACTCCCTGCGCTGCTGGTTGTAGCTCTCGGTGATGCTCGCAGCGATCGCGCGCACCGCTTCTCGTGTGAGCCTTTGCTCGACGGTTGACTCCGGCGCGCTGGCCGGCGGCTCGATGCCCTGCTGCAACAGGCTGTGGACGAAACCAGGCAGGTTGTAGATGGGCCGGCCCGCCCCCTCGGCCTTGCGCTGGAGCGACTTGGCGTAGAGCACGACGTCGATCACGCGTCGGGCGCCGAACTGCTTCACAGTGGAGTCGGGGTCGACGGCCCAACCGATGTCCAGGAGGGCGTCGCGGGCTTGGAGCGCCTTGAGCCGCGCTTCGGCATCGGCCTCGCGCGGCACGCGTCGCGCGATGCTGTCGGGTAGGCGCACGCGCGGCTTGAACACGTCGTTCTTGCTCATCAGGATGTCGACCTTCTGGTACTTCCTGCCGACCTTGACGCCCTGATACTCGAAGGTGAGGCAGGTGTAGCGCGCGAACTCTTCTTGGGCCTTGTCCAAGACGTAGGTGAAGTCCTTGAAGCGCTCGTACTTCCCCTCGAGGCCGAGACGGACCTTGAGCTCGTCGACGTCGAAGTGCAGGTGCCGCTTCTCACCGCCGTAGCTGGTCGTGTAGAGCACCTCGAACAGGCGCATGCTGTTGAAGCTCTCGAAGCTCAGCAGCTGTTCGGTCGGGATGATGCTGAAGTCCCTGCGCAACTGCAACAGGTACGGCTTGAGCTTGTCGTGGATCTTGAGCTCTATGCACGCCAACTTCTCGCGGCTGTCGCGGCCCGAGTCGTAACGGGCCTCGGACACCCACTGGAACATCAGCCAGTCGCCGTTGGACTCCTTGACCTGAACCGTCTGCTCCAACAGCTCCCGAGCCGACTCCTCGATCCGCGAGTAGATGCTCTTCCCGCGGATGTTGAAGATCTGGGCGTACTCCCACGCCGTGATGCGGATAGGCTCGAGGTCGTGGTCGTCACGCGTGATGTCGGAGAGCGCGAGCACCAGCAGGCGCTTGGTCAGCAGCCCCATCTCCTGGCGACTCAGAGCGAGAGGGTTCGCTTGCGTGACGGCAACCCTTCCGCCACGCCGCTCCAACGAGCGCCGTTGCGCGTTGCGCCCAACTACCGCTCTCGTTCCGCGCTTCGAGCTCTGGTCCTTCCGCGTCCCCGCCTTGGCGGCGCTGCGCCCATCACCTCTCCCCTGCCCCGCCACACCCACATCCTCGCGGTCGCTAGGGGTATCGTCCTTGCCAAAGGCACGCTCGCCCTGCTCGGGGGTCACCTTGCGCCTCGCCATCGTTGCCGGACTCTACCACCCTTAACGGGGAACCGTATACGATTCTTCACCGCTTCTCGGCTACAGTGGGGAACGCGAGTACCCCAACTTCCCCACTTCGGTACCGGCCGTTCCCCAGTTGGTACCCCATCTCTCCCCCTTCGGTACCCGGCCTCTCCCGCCCCGGTCCCACCAGGTCCCCGTACGAGTCCCTCTCCTTCCCCGCTCGGCACCGGCTTGACGCGTCAGCCACGCCAAAACGCTGCGCCCATTAATGGTAAAGAAAGAACTACCCGAATAGACAGCAAACAACACCGCATGCTGTTGCCTCCAAGATCTGTTGCTGCCATCACCCTAC
>SKSV01000235.1 GCA_007122815.1 Trueperaceae bacterium
GCAGGCGGCGGCACGCCTCGTCTATGGTCTCTTCGGCCTTGCAGAACGCGAAGCGGAGGCGCCCCCGCACTACCTCGGCGGTTTCGGCGTCGGCGAAAGGTGTCATGGGGATCGCCACCACACCGGCCTCCTCTGGCAGGCGCAGCGCCAGGCTGTCGGCGTCCGTCTCGCCCAAGGGTCTCGCGTCGGCCACCAAGAAGTAGCCGCCGTCGGCCCGACTGACCGCGAAACCCGCTCCCTGGAGCCCTGAGCGCAGCCGGTCGCGGCGCGCGCGGTAGCGCTCGCGCTGCTCCCCCAGGAGCGCTCCGCCCGCCGCTAGATCGAGCCTCAGCACGCGCGCCACGGCGCTCTGCAGCGGCGTCGGCACGGTGTACGGGATCCATTGATGGGCCGCGCGCACCGCCCGCACGAGCGGCGCGGGGCCCGAGACCCATCCGACCTTCCAGCCGGTGACCGCGTACGACTTGCCGACGCTCGAGACGCTGAGCGTGCGCTCCCAAGCCCCGGGACGCGAGGCCGCGGGGGTGAAGGGAACGAACGAGAGGTGCTCGTAGACCTCGTCGCTGACGATGACGGCGTCGACCCGCTCGGCCGCCGCCACGATGGCGTCGAGGTCGGCTGCGCTCATCACGGCGCCGGTGGGGTTGTGGGGCGTGTTGATCACGATCGCCTTGGTGCGTGCGCTGACGGCGCCGGCGAGCGCCTCGACGTCCAGCCGCCACACGCCCTCGACCTCCTGCATGCCGACCCTGCTCAACCTGCCGCCGGCCATCGCGACCATCGCCGGGTAGGCGTCGTACCAGGGGGCGATCAGCAGGACCTCGTCATCCGGGTCTACCAGCGCTTGCACGGTGGCGAACAACCCTTCGGTGGCGCCGACAGTGACGAGCACCTCGTTCACGGGATCGAGTGCGCGGCCCAACCGCTTCCCGATGGTCTCGGCGAGCACCTCGTTCAGCTCGGGCAGCCCGGGCAGCGGCGGGTACTGCTGCGGTCCCGTCGCCGCCTCCCGCAGCGCGTCCAGCACCAGGCTCGCGGGCGGCTCGTCCGGGAAGCCCTGCCCGAGGTTCACGGCGCCCGTCGAGCGCGCCAGGGCGCTGTAGCTGGCGAAGACGGTCTCGCCGAACCCGGCGACGCGCCGCGCGGCGCGAGCGTCGTGCGCCATCACCTTCATGCCGCTCGAGAGGGTGCCACCTCAGGCCGGCACGGCTTCGACGCTGCTCGGCAGCGCTGCGATCACGGCGGCAGTGAAGGCGCTGGTGCCGCGGCTGCCTCCGAGGTCGCGTGTCGGGTCGTCCGCGAGAGCCAGCTTCACGGCTGCCTCCAGGGCGTCGGCCGCTGCCTCCTGCCCCAGACCGTGACGCAGCATCATGGCGGCAGAGAGCATGGCTCCGACCGGGTTGGCGAGGTCCTGCCCGGCGATGTCGGGGGCGCTGCCGTGCACGGGCTCGTACAGCCCTACCGGGCCGCCGAGGCTGGCCGAGGGCAGGAGCCCCAGCGAACCGGGGATCACCGCGGCGAGGTCGGAGAGGATGTCGCCGAAGAGGTTCGCGGTGACTATGACGTCGAACCCGGCGGGTTCGCGCACGAGCTGCATGGCCGCGTTGTCGACGTAGAGGTGGTCGAGGGCCACGTCGGCGAACTCGCTCTGGTGCACGCCGATCACGACGTCGCGCCAGAACTGAGACACGTCCAGCACGTTCGCCTTGTCGACGCTGGTGACGCGAGCGCGCCGCAACCTAGCCGCCTCGAACGCGACGCGGGCGATGCGCTCCACCTCGAAGCGCTCGTAGACGTCGGTCGAGAGCCCGCGCTGGGGGGTGTTCTCGGACGGCTTGCCGAAGTAGATCCCGCCGGTGAGTTCGCGCACGATGAGCATGTCGGTGCGCGAGGCCACCTCGGGCTTGAGCGGCGAGAGGTGCTCCAAGCCAGGGAAGACGGCTACGGGGCGGAGGTTGGCGAACACCCCCAGGTGCTTGCGCAGGCCCAGGATGCCGCTCTCGACGCGCAGCTCGCGCGGCAGGCGGTTCCAGGGGTGGTCGCCGACGGGCCCCCCGGCAGAGCCCATGAGCACCGCGTCGCTGTGCGCACAAGCCTCCTTGGTCGCCTCGGGCAAGGGATGAGCGTGCGTGTCGTAGGCGTTCCCGCCGAAGGGGTGGCGTTCGAACTCCAGGGTGAAGCCCGCGCGGGGAGCGAGCGCCGCGAGCGCCTCCACGGCGGCGTCGAGCACCTCGGGACCGATGAAGTCGCCGGGAAGCAGCGCCACGCGGTAGCTGGGAGCCGCCGCGCTCATCGCCCGCTCCCGGCCGCGACGTAAGGCAGGCTGGCCGCCACCGCCGCCACGGCCTCCTCACCGGCCAGCAACTCAGCGAGCGGGTCGTAGCGTCCGCTCAGCAGGGCGGTGCGCGCCGCGTCCGCGAGCTCGCCCGGGTAGGTCTTGTCTGCGACGGTGATCGAGGCGTCCGCCACGCTGATGCTCAGCTCCAGCGCGGGGTCCGCCTGGACCGCCGACTGGACGGCCTCGAGGCTCTCGTCGTCGAGCGCCAGGCAGACGAGACCGAGGGTGGTGGCGTTGCCGAAGAAGATCTCGCCGAAGCTGCCGGCTACCACGGCCTCGAAACCCGCCCGTCTGATCGCCTGCGGAGCGTGCTCGCGCGAGCTGCCGCAGCCGAAGTTCCGCCCCGATACCAGCACCGTGGCACCAGCGCGCACGGGCTCGTCGAGCGGGTGCGAGGTGGACCGGCCGTCGTCGTCGAAGCGTTCGTCTCGGAAGAGCCCGTCCGCCAGGTCGTCGAAGGTGACGCAGCGGAGGTAGCGAGCGGGGATGATGCGGTCGGTGTCGATGTCGTCGCCGGGGACGGCGACCGCGCGCCCCGCGATGCCGGCGATGGGCTGGAGGGTGGCCATCAGGCGCTCACCGTCGCTTCACCGAAGACACTGCGCGCGTCCGAGACGACGCCCGTCACGGCCGCGGCGGCGACCATGACCGGGCTCATCAGCACCGTGCGGCCCGTGGCCGAGCCCTGTCGGCCCTTGAAGTTCCGGTTGCTGCTGCTGGCACAGAGCTGGTCGCCTTCGAGCTTGTCGGGGTTCATCGCGAGGCACATCGAGCAGCCCGCGGCGCGCCACTCGAAGCCCGCTCGCTTGAGGATCTCGTCGATACCTTCGCGCTCGCAGGCTTCCTTCACGAGGGTGGAGCCCGGCACCGCTATGGCCTTCACGCCGGGTGCTACGCGCCGGTCTCGCAGCACGCTGGCTACCTCCCTGAAGTCGGACAGGCGGGCGTTGGTGCAGGAGCCGAGGAAGGCGACGTCGATTGGGGTGCCCTGGATCGGCGCTCCCGCGGTCAGCTTCATGTGCTTGAGCGCCTCGAGGGTGCCCGCACGCTCGGCCGCGGGCACCCGGTCCGGATGAGGGACGTTCTCGCCGATCGCGATCGCCTGACCGGGGTTGATTCCCCACGTGACCGTCGGAGCGATCTCCGCCGCGTCGAGAACGACGACGTCGTCGTAGCGCGCGCCGCTCTCGCTCGCCAGGGCACGCCAGCGCTGCACGGCGGCGTCCCACTCCGCTCCTTTGGGCGCGTACGGTCTCCCCTCGAGGTAGTCGAAGGTGGTCTGGTCGGGGTTCACGTACCCGCAACGTGCGCCTCCCTCGATCGACATGTTGCAGACAGTCATCCGCTGCTCCATGCTCATGCGCTCGAAGACCTCACCGGCGTACTCGTAGGCGTACCCGATCCCCCCGTTGACGCCAAGCGTGCGGATGATGTGGAGGATCACGTCCTTCGCGTACACCCCCGGCCCGAGTTCGCCGTTGACCTCGATGCGGCGCAGCTTCGGCTTGCTCATGGCCAGAGTCTGGGTGGCGAGCACGTCGCGCACCTGGCTGGTCCCGATGCCGAAGGCCACCGCCCCGAAGGCGCCGTGGGTGCTCGTGTGGGAGTCACCGCAGGCGATGGTGCTGCCGGGTTGCGTTATGCCTTGCTCGGGGCCGACCATGTGCACGATGCCCTGTAGGCCCGAGTGGAGGTCGAAGTAGGTGATGCCGTGGCGGGTGCAGTTCGCTCGCAAGGCCTTGATCATCTGGTCGGCCAACTCGTCGGCGAAGGGTTCCTCGCGCGCGTCGGTGGGCACGATGTGGTCGACGGTCGCGAAGGTGCGCTCGGGCATGCGCACCCCGAGCCCGAGGTCGTCGAGCATCCCGAACGCCTGGGGGCTGGTGACCTCGTGGATCAGGTGCGTGCCTATGAACAGTTGGGTCTGGCCGTTCTCGAGGACGCGCACCGCGTGCGAGTCCCATACCTTGTCGAAGAGCGTGCGAGGTGCCATGTACGGTCCTTCCGGGTTCGGGTGAGTGGTTGACGACACCGAAGGCGGCGCACCCCGCGGCCAACACCAGCGGCTGCTGGGGCTCGTCCACCGTTGCGTGAGCGGGCCTGGGCACGGGCGGCGCGAGCGCCGGGGGGCGCAGGCGCTACGCTAGCGCGTCGGCCCGGAACGTAGGCCCAGCGTCTGACGGGCTGCGATGACCCGCAGGCGACGCCGCATCCGAACCACGCTGATGTACCGCGCGCGCATGGTTCGGAGTGTACGTGGGTACGGGCCGTCGGTCAACGGCGGCGATCGTGTGTCGCTGATCCTGGCCTCCGCTCCCGGATGGGCGTGTCGGTGGTCACGCCATGCGGCGGCACACCCGAATAGGGTTGGGTATGCCCAGTCCGAAGCCGAGACGTTCTTACGGCGGCGCCGGCCCCGGCGCCGTGATCCCATGACGCTGCCCGTCGGCGGCGGAGAGGTGGTTGACCATGTGGCGTCGTTTCTCGACCGGAGTACTGCTCGTTACGGCACTGGGCCTGATCGTGACAGCTTGTGGTGCGCCGCGCGACCCCGGCACCGCGCCGCGCGTGCTGAGCGTCTCGATCGATCAGGCCGACCTGACGCTGGATGTCGGTGAGAGTGAAGCGCTGACCCCCACCGTGGTGGTCGAGGGTGGCGCCAGCGATGACGTCCTCTGGGGCAGCGATGCGCCTGCCGTCGCGACGGTCGACGCCAACGGCCTGGTGACGGCCGTCGACGTCGGTGAAGCGTTGATCACAGCCGTTAGCGTGTTCGACAGCTCGCGCTCGGATTCCATCACCGTCACGGTGCTCGGCGGCGTCGACTTCGTCGTCGACGCCCAGGCCGAGACCCTCGACCCGACCGCACTCGAGACCTTCACCGTCGGCGGCGGCGAGAC
>SKSV01000218.1 GCA_007122815.1 Trueperaceae bacterium
AGTTACGGAGCGACCTGGCGCGCGCCGCGCGACACCGTCATCGCCACCGTGAGGCTCGGCTACGCTGACGGCTACCCGCGCGCCGCCGGCAACGTCGCTCAGGCGTCGCTGCACGGTGAGCTGGTCGAGGTCGTAGGGCGCGTCTGCATGGACCAGTCGATGCTCGATCCGGGGCCGCGTGCCGACGTGGCCGTCGGCGACGTGGCGACGTTCTACGGTCCTGAGGGCCCCTCGCTGGCTGTACTCGCGGAGAAGCTGGGTACCGTCTCGTACGAGCTGCTCACCAACCTGCAGGCTCTGCGCTTGGCGCGCGAGTACGTGGAGGGGTGAGAGCACGTGGAGGGGTGAGGGTCGTGGGGTCGCGATCAGTCGCGCGCGCGACCGTTGCCGTTGGCGCGCTGCTGATCGGGCGGGTCCTCCGACCCGTCCTCTAGGCCGCCTAGGACCTCAGCCCGCACGCTCAGCACGCGGCGCTCGTCCGCCTCCTCGACCGTGAACCGGACGCCCTCGTGCTCCAACGTCTCACCAGCCTGGGGGATGCGGTCGAACTCCGAGGCGAGGAACCCGGCGAGCGTATCGAACTCGCCGTCGTCCTCGAAGGTGACGTGGAAGCGCTGCTCCACCTCGTCGAGGTGCACCGCTGCACGCACGCGCGTGGCTCCATCTTCCAGGTCGAGGAAGTCGACCTCCTCGTCGTCGTCGGTCTCGTCGTAGATCTCGCCGGTGATCTCTTCGATGATGTCCTCGAGCGTCACCACACCGGCCGTCCCGCCGAACTCGTCGACGACGATGGCGATGTGGTTCTTGCGTATGCGCATGTCGCGCATCATGTTCAGGATCGAGAGCGTCTCGGGCACGTACTGCGCGGGCTGCATGAGGTCGGCCACGCGCGTGCTCGCGAGCGCTTCGGGCTTCCCGAGGAACGGCAGCAGGTCGCGTGCGTAGGCGATGCCGCGAACGTCGTCGATGCTCTCCCGGTACACCGGGAGGCGCGAGTAACCGTGCTCGGTCACGAACTCGAGCAGATGCTCGAGCGATGCTTCCTCAGGCACCGAGATGACGTCCACGCGCGGGGTCATGACCTCGCGCACCACGGTCTCCTCGAGGTCGATGACACCCTTGATCATCTCCTGCTCGCTCGCCTCGATGACGCCGTGCTCCTCGGCGCTGCGCAGCATCAGGCGCAACTCGTTCTCGGTTATCAGCGGGTCGCTGCTGCTCTCGAGCCGAATCAACCTCAGCACCCGCGCGGTGAACCAGGCGAAGGCGCGGCCGATCGGGAAGAGCACGACCGACATGGCGTACACGGCGCGAATCACGACTCTCGAGAAAGCGACCGGGTTGTGGACGGCTATCGACTTCGGCGTGATCTCCCCCAAGACCAGCACCAGCAGCGTCATCACGGCCGTGGCGTACGCGACGGCAGCCGCCTCGCTGAAGCCGACCTGGCGCGAGAGCTGGATGCTCATCTGCGTGACCAGGGCGGTGGCGGCGATGTTCACCAGGTTGTTGCCGATCAGCAAGGTGGTTATGAAGCGCGTCGGCTGGCGCCCGAGCAGGCCGAAGAGCCCGTGCGGGTCCTGCCCCTCCTCGCGCAACTGGTGGATCTTCCACTCGCCCAGGGCGGTGAGCGCCGTCTCCGAGCCGGACATGGCGCCCGAGAGCAGCAGCAGGGCGAAGAGCAGGATGACCTGCCAAACCCCGACGCTCTCGGCGGGTTCGGCCTGGGCGAATGCCAGGAAGCTCAGCGTGGCGATCGCGGGGATCAGGATTAGGAGGGGCCAGTGATCGCGCCGTCGAGGTCGACTCGGCGGTTCGGTGTCGGTGTCCATCAACGCGACGATGGTAGCACAGGCGCCCCGGGAGCCGGCCCCTGGTATCGTCACGCTCGATGTACGTCGCGGTGGCGGGCACGATCGGCGCGGGTAAGTCGACCCTCACACGCCTCTTGGCCGAGCGCTACCACCTCTTGCCGCTCTACGAAGCGGTGGACCAGAACCCCTACCTGAGCGACTTCTACGCCGACATGCGGCGCTGGGCCTTCCACTCTCAGATGTTCTTCCTGGCCACGCGGCTCGAGCAGCACCTGTCACAGGTGAACCCCGCCGAGCGCATCGTCCAGGACCGTACCGTCGACGAGGACGCCAACGTCTTCGCCCGGGCGCTGTTCGAGGACGGCATGATCGACGCTCGTGACTTCGAGGTGTACAGCCGCACGTACCGCGCGGTGAGGCGCGCCCTACGCGCGCCCGACCTGCTCGTCTACGTGAGGGCCGGCCTGGAGACGGTGAAGCGGCACATCGAGGTGCGCGGCAGGGGTTTCGAGCGAGACGTGCCCGACGCCTACCTGCTGCGCCTGCAGGGACTGTACGAAAGCTGGGCCGAGGGCTTCGACGCGGCGCCGCTGGTGGTGGTGGACGCGGACCGCTACGACTTCGTCCACAGCTCCGACGACCGTGAGGAGGTCTTCGACCTGCTCGAGCGCAACGGACTGGCGGAGCCGGTGATGCGGTGAGCGCCCCGCGGCCAGCAGACCCCGAGCGGGCACGAGCTGGCGCCGCTCAGCCTCCAGGCGCCTGGGCACAGCCGCGCTGGCGGCTCCCGGCGCTCGTCCGCGAGGCGCTGGGGGTCGAGCTAGAGGACCTTCCCGACGCGCCCGTGCGGGGCGTCGCCCAGGCGCTGGACCTGGTGCGGCCGGGGAGCGTGTTCGTTGCGCGCGTGGGTGAGGTGGTGGACGCGCACGCCTTCGTCGCCGAGGCCGTCGAGGCCGGCGCCGTCTGCGTGGTAGGGACGCGGCGAGACCCCTCCGGGCTGCCGCTCGCGGGGGTGCCGTACGTGCGCGTGAGCGACGACCGCTGGGCGACCTCCACCCTCGCCGCGACCTTCTACGGACACCCGTCGCGTGCCCTGCGCACACTAGGGGTGACCGGCACCGACGGCAAGACGACCACGGCCACGCTGCTCCATCACCTGCTCCAAGGCGCCACACGAACCCCGACGGCCGCCCTGCTGAGCAGCGCCGCCTCGCGCGTCGGCAGGCGACTGGTGCGCTTCGTCGGGCACTTCACCACCCCGGAAGCTCCGCAGGTGCACGCGCTCTTGGCGCGCGCCGCCAAGGCTGGCGCGAGGTACGCGGTGCTCGAGTCGAGCTCGCACGGCTTCGCGCTGCAGCGGCTCGAGCACGTCCACTACGACGTGGCCGTGTGGACGGGGTTCAGCCCCGAGCACCTCGACTTCCACAAGACGCTCGAGGCGTACCGCGAGGCCAAGAGGACGCTCCTGCGAAGGGCCGCGGTGAGCGTCCTCAACCGCGACCACCCGGCCTGGGAAGGCTTCGCGGAAGCAGCCCACCGCTGCATCACCGTGGGTGAGGACCCTCACGCGGACGTGCGCGCAGAGGACGTGATCGTCGGGCCCGGCGACCTCCGCTTCACGCTGGTCGCTCACGGCGAGCGTCACCCCTGTCGCCTGCCCATGCCGGGCCGCTTCAACCTCGGCAACGCTCTCCTGGCGCTGGCCGCGGCTCAGCTCGCCAGCGGACTGGGTTGGGGCCTGCTCACGCAGCGCCTGGAGCGCTTCCGGGGGGTCCCTGGGCGCATGCAGGTGGTCGCGCGCCGGCCCTTCACGGTGATCGTCGACTTCGCGCACACCGCGCCAGCGTTGGCGAAGGCGCTCGCTGCGCTGACGCCGCAGCCGGGCGGGCGCCGCATCGTGGTCATCGGCGCGGCGGGCGAGCGCGATCCCGGCAAGCGCGAGCCTCTGGGTAGAGCCGCCGCCCTCGGCGCGGACCTGGTGGTGTTGACCGAGGAGGACAACCGCAGCGAGGACCTCGGATCGATACTCGATGCCATGGCGCGCGGGGCCGAGGCGGCAGGCGCCACCGAGGGCGAGAGCTTCTGGCGCGTTCCCGACAGGCGCGACGCGATCGCCCGGGCGCTGGCGCTCGCGCGACGCGGCGACGTCGTCATCCTCTGCGGCAAGGGGCACGAGCGAACGCTGGAGCGCGGCCACGAGACGCTCGCCTGGGACGAGGTAGCGCAGGCGCGCGAAGCGCTGCGCGCGCTCCAGCAACGCCGAAGCACCTGATATCGCTCTGCAGCGCAACCCTTAGCATGGGCTCATGAGCCCTGCGGCCCGACGGAGCCCGGTGGACGTGATCAACGCCAAGCGCAGAGGCGAGGAGCACTCACGCGACGTGCTGGAGGGGTTCATCGGCGGTTACCAGCGCGGTGAGGTACCCGACTACCAGGTCGCCGCCTGGCTGATGGCCGTGGTCTGGCGCGGCATGAGCGACGAGGAGACCGCCGCCTTCACGCAGGTCCTGGCCGACTCTGGCGAGCGGCTCGACCTGAGCGGCCTCCCCCACCCGCTCGACAAGCACTCCACCGGAGGGGTGGGCGACACCACCACACTCGTGCTCGCACCGCTGCTCGCGGAGCTCGGAGGCACCGTGGCCAAGCTCTCCGGGCGCGGTCTCGGGCACAGCGGCGGCACCATCGACAAGCTCGAGAGCATCCCGGGCTTCACCGCTACCTTGGGACGCGAGGACTTCATGCGGCAAGCGCGCGAGGTGGGGGTGGCCGTGAGCGGCCAGAGCGCCGACCTCGCGCCCGCGGACGGGCTCCTGTACGCCCTGCGGGACGCTACCGGCACGGTCGAGTCCATCCCGCTGATCGCCAGCAGCATCATGAGCAAGAAGCTCGCCGGCGGCGCGAAGCACCTGGTGCTCGACGTCAAGGTAGGGAGCGGCGCGTTCATGAAGACAGAGGCCGACGCGCGCGCGCTGGCCCAGACCATGGTGCGCATCGGCCGCCACGCCGGTCTGTCGGTGCGGGCGGTGCTCTCGCGCATGGACGAGCCGCTCGGGCGCGCGGTGGGGCACGCCTTGGAGGTGCGTGAGGCGCTCGCCGTGCTGCGCGGCGAGGCCCGCGGTGCGCTGCGGGAGGTCGTGCTGGTGCTGGCCTTCGAGCTCCTCGAGTCCGCCGGACTAGTTACCTCGATCGCGCAGGTGGAGGCAGCCCTCGACGACGGGCGCGCCCTGGCGCGCTTCGAGCGCTGGATCGCCGCGCAAGGCGGCGACGTCGGCGCCCTGGACGCGCTCGAGATCGCGCCCGACGTGGCCGCCTGGAACTCTCCTGCCGGCGGCACGCTGCGGCAGGTGGACGCCGAGCGCATCGGCATGGCGGTGGCGCGCCTAGGCGGTGGCCGCCAAACGAAGGGCGACA
>SKSV01000325.1 GCA_007122815.1 Trueperaceae bacterium
GTCACTGCCACGCGCTACCACTCGCTGGTCGTCGAGGAACCGCCACCCGAGCTCCTCGTGAACGCCTGGGCGCAAGATCCCACCGGACCGGTCATCATGGGGTTGCGGCACGCCGTTCACCCGACCTGGGGGGTACAGTTCCACCCTGAGAGCGTGCTCACGGAGACCGGGCACGCGATGCTCGCGACCTTCCTGCGGCGCTGCACGGGCGCGGTCCGAGGCCCGTGATCCATCCGGAACTGAGCATGCTGAGCGTGTCGAGCGGTCGCGCGAGGGTGGTGCTGGAGAAGCTCGCCGCCCTCACGCGGCAACTCCTGGAGCCGGAGCGCTTCGAGCTGGTGCTCGTCGACAACGCCTGCCCAGAGCGGGTGGGTGACGCGGTGCAGCGCCGCGACTGGCCGTTCGCCGTGAGGGTCGTACGCACCACCTTGCGCGAGAGCGCGGCGCGCGCGCGGTGCCTGGCGCTGGGATGCGCGCGGGCGCCGATCGTCTGGCTCTGCGACGATGACTGCCTGCCCGCGCCCGACGCCGCCCAACGACATCTCGCCCACCAGCGCAGCGGGCCTAGCGTGGTTATCGGCTCGCTCTGCTTCGTCACGCCCACGAGGCGGAGCTGGGCCAGGGCTCGGCGCGCGGATCCGCTGCGGGTCTCGGGCGCCAACACCAGCCTCCCGCGGGACGCCATGAGGCGCGCTTGCGAGGCGGACGTCAGGCTTCCTCGCGCTTACGGCGGGGAGGACATCGTGCTGGGACTGCAGATGCAAGAGGCGGGCTTAAGCTTCGTGGCCGCTCCCGAGGCCGCGGTGGACCACCTCGGTCCCGACCCGATGCACGGGGCCGAGCCGAGCAAGGGCTACGATGCCGGCTACAACGCGGTGGCGATCGCGCGCCGCTGGCCGCGGGCCGCGTGGGGACTGGGAGTGCACCCGGTCCAGGTCGCCGCGAAGCGGCTGGTGTTGGCGTCGCCGGAGGCGCTGCTGTGGAGGAAGCTAGCGCCTGGACGTGTACGGTACGAGCGCGCGTACTTGGACGGCAGCCTCCAGGCGCGCAGGGACATGCCTCAGGAGGTCCGGCAGTGAGCATCGATCAAGCCATCGCGACACTTCTCGAGAGGGTCTTCGACGGGGAACGCCTGACGAGCGAGGAGGCGCAGGGAGTGATGGGCCGCCTGATGGACGGCGAGCTCTCGCAGCTCCAGGCGGCCGCGCTGCTAGCGGCACTTCGTACGCGCGGCGAAACCGTAGAGGAGATCGTCGGCTTCGCCCGAGCGATGCGGGAGCGCAGCCTGAAGGTGCCCGTCAGCACCAGCGACCCCCTCGTGGACACCTGCGGCACGGGCGGCACGGGCGTCTCCACGATCAACGTGAGCACCGCCGCGGCGTTCGTGGCTGCCGCCGGAGGTGCGCGGGTGGCGAAGCACGGCAACCGCGGCGTGACCAAACCGTCGGGCTCCGCAGACGTGCTCGAAGCGCTCGGAGCCCGCGTAGAGTTGCCGCCGGAAGCTGTCGGTGAGGCCATCGATAGCCTCGGCATCGGCTTCATGTTCGCCCGCACGCACCACCCCGCCATGCGCTTCGTCGCTCCCATCCGGGCCGACCTCGGGGCACGAACCATCTTCAACAACCTGGGCCCGCTGACGAACCCGGCGGATGCGAGGCGTCACCTGCTGGGTGTGTTCGACCCGGCCCTGACCGTCCCGCTCGCCGAGGTGCTCCGCGGTTTGGGGCTCGAGCGTGCGCTGGTCGTGCATGGGGACGGGCTGGACGACCTCGCCGTGTCGGGTCCCAGCGTGGTCACCGAGCTCTTGCCGGACGGCCGCACGGAGACCAGCCGGGTCACGCCCGAGTCGCTCGGCGTGATGCGAGCTCCCCGCGAGGCGATCCTAGGCGGAGACGCCGCCGCCAACGCGGCCGCCACCCGCGAGGTGCTCTCTGGACGCGACCGTGGGGCGCGCCGGGACGTCGTCGCGCTGGCTGCCGGCGCGGCGCTCTACCTCGCCGAGCGCGCTCCCGACCTAGCGTCCGGCGTCGCCCAGGCTCTGGACCTGCTTGAGCGCGGGGCCGGGTTGGAGCTCTTGGAGCGTTACGTTGCCTTCACGCGCGTGGCGGCGGCTTGACGGTGCGTAGGTCGGCCTCGCGTCGTGCCCGTTCGGGTCGGCCCGCACCGGACGTGGCAGCATGTGCTTGAGAACGGGTCGGCGCGCGCCGCGTGCGGCGCGCAGGCACTGAGGAGCACAAACGAGCACTGAGGAGCGTGGAGAGATGAGCGACACCACCACCGGCAGCGTGCGCGTGAAGACGGGCTTCGCCGAGATGTTCAAGGGCGGCGTGATCATGGACGTCGTGACCGCCGATCACGCTCGCATCGCCGAGGACGCCGGAGCTACCGCGGTCATGGCGCTCGAGCGCGTCCCGGCCGACATCCGCGTCCAGGGGGGCGTGGCGCGCATGTCGGATCCCGACATGATCCAGAGCATCATGGATACGGTCTCGATCCCGGTGATGGCGAAGTGCCGCATCGGTCACGTGGTGGAGGCGCAGATACTCCAGGCTCTCGGGGTGGACTTCGTCGACGAGTCGGAGGTGCTGACCCCCGCAGACGAGGCGCATCACATCGACAAGCACTCCTTCACGGTGCCGTTCGTGTGCGGAGCCACGGAGATCGGTGAGGCGCTCAGGCGCATCGGCGAGGGTGCGTCCATGATCCGCACCAAGGGTGAGGCCGGCACCGGAAACGTAGTAGAGGCCGTCAGGCACGCGCGCTCGGTGATGGGGAGCATCCGGTCGCTGCAGGCGCTGGCGCGCGAAGAGCTCATGGCCTTCGCGAAGCAGCATGGAGCTCCCTTCGACCTGGTGCTCTACGTGCACGAGAACGGCCGGCTACCGGTGGTGAACTTCGCTGCCGGAGGGGTCGCAACGCCTGCCGACGCTGCCCTGATGATGCACCTGGGGCTCGACGGCGTGTTCGTGGGGTCGGGCATCTTCAAGTCGGCGCCGGGCGTCAGCGACGCGCTCGAGCGTGACCGCGCCTGCGCTCGGCGCGCCGAGGCGATCGTCAAGGCCGTCACCCATCACGACGACCCTGACGAACTGGCGAAGCTGAGCCGCGGTCTCGGCGAGGCGATGGTCGGGATCAACATAGACACGCTGCAGGAGGAGGAGCTCCTCGCGAGCCGAGGCTGGTGAGCCTAGGGGTCAGCGAGCCCTTCTGAAGGCGGAGGTTAGGCGCCTGATGAGCCGCTCTGGTCGTCGCGTTCGCCTTTCTCATGGGGCCTGCCTGCTATGGTACCGGGCGTGATCAGGAAGGCGATCCAGGCCACGGTCCTGTTGCTCATGACGGGGCTCCTCTGCCTGGTGGCGTTGTTCGGCGCCTCGGCGCTGAAGTGGGCGCACGAGCTCCCGAGCCTCGAGAGCGTAGAGGCACTCGAGTTCACCACCACCTCGCAGGTCTTCGCGCGCGACGGCACCGAGATCGGCCAGATCGTTCCCGTGGTGGGCGAGGATCGCGAGTCGACCAACCGCATGCCGGTGTCGCTGGACGAGATCTCGCCGGCCGCGTTGCAGGCGATCATCGCGTACGAGGACGCCCAGTTCTTCCGCCATTACGGCTTCAACCCCCTCTCGGTGGCGCGCGCGTTCTACGCCGAGTTCATCGGCGATGCCGACCGCGGCGGCTCGACCATCACCACGCAGCTGGTCAAGAACACCGTGTTGTACGACTTGCGAAGCGACAGGTCGATGGAGCGCAAGGCGAAAGAGCTGATGCTCGCGATCGAGCTCGAGCGGCGCCTGACGAAGCCGGAGATACTGCAGCGCTACGTGAACGTGGTGTTCTGGGGCGGCAATGTCTACGGCATACGCGCCGCCTCCCAGACGTACTTCGGCAAGGACCCGAGCTCGCTGACGTTGGCCGAGGGGCTCTACCTCGCTCGCCTCATCCCGGCGCCGAACGTCCGCCACGACGACTTCCTGGGCACTCGCGCCAGCATGCGCGAGGTGCTGAACCGCATGGTGCGCCAGAACGTCATCTCGAGCGAAGCGGCCGAGCGCGCCTGGCGGGAGCCGCTGCAGCCGCGCGGTTGGAGCGTCAGCTACGACTCCAGGGGCGAAGTGGTCGAGGCGCAGCGCACCGGCGAGGAGGTGCTGGTCCAGACGAGCATCAGCTCCGACCTGTCGCGCACCGTGCTGATCGAGGTGCGCAACTTCCTGACCGAGCGGTTCGGCGAGGGCGTGGTGTTCGGGCAGGGCGGCCTGCGCATCTGGACCACCGTCGACGTGCAGGCGCAGCAGGCAGCCAACGAGGCGGCGCGCCGAGCCGAGGCGCCGCCGGGCGCTCAGCTCGCGATCGTCGGGCTGGACCCGGAGACGGGCGAGATCCTGGCGATGGTCGGCGAGCGTCCCCTCGCAGGTGTGGTTCCGGGTGAGTGGAACAACGCGACGCAGGCCCGGCGGCAACCGGGGTCGTCGTTCAAACCGATCGTCTACGCCACCGCCATGGAGCTCGGCGGCCTGCACCAAGCGAGCGTCATCGTGGACGCACCCGCCGTGTTCGAAACGCGCGGCCAACCCCCTTACGAGCCCCGCAACTGGGACGACTCCTTCCTGGGCCCCCTCACGGTGCGCGAGAACATGAACCAGTCGCGCAACGTCCCCGCCGTCAAGGCGTTGGAGGCCGCTTCGGCCCAGGCTGTCGCGGAGCGGGCGCGCGAGCTCGGGATCGACGTGCAGCCCTTCTTCGCGTTGGCGCTCGGCTCGTTCGAGGTGACACCCTTGCAGCACGCCAGCTCGTTCGGGGCCTTCGCGAACGCTGGCGAGCAAGTGGAAGCGCACCTCGTCACGCGCGTGGAGGACGCCGAAGGCAACGTGCTCTACGAGGCGCGACCGCGGCGCAAGCAGGTGTGGTCGCCGCAGACCGCGTACGCGATGCTCGACCTGCTGCGCGGGAACGTCGTCGACACGAACCCAGTGGCGCTCTCGCACCGGGTGAACGTGCCCGGTCGCTGGGTGGCGGGCAAGACCGGCACCACGAACGACGACCGTGACATCTGGTTCGTGGGCGCTACCCCCGGCCTCACGGCGGTAGTTTGGATCGGCAACGACGACAGCCGATCTCTGCCCTCGACGATGGTCAACTCCGCGGGAGTCAACGAGCGCGTCACCAGCTCGAGGCAGCCGATCTACGTCTGGAACGACTTCGTCACCAACGCGCTCGA
>SKSV01000340.1 GCA_007122815.1 Trueperaceae bacterium
GTCCTCGGGGCGTGTCGTCGGCTTCGTGAGCGCGCTCAGCGACGGGGTGCTGAGCGCGTACCTGCCGCTGCTGGAGGTGCTGCCAGCCTACCGCGGCCGCGGGATTGGTTCGGGGCTGGTGCGGCGAATGCTTCAGCTGCTCGATGGGCTCTATATGGTGGACGTGGTGTGCGACCCAGGGCTGGTCGGCTTCTACGCGCGCTTCGGGCTGAGGCCTGCCGCCGCGGCGAGCCTGCGCGACCACTCCCGCCAGGCCGGCAGCTGAAACGCGGGCGGCGCAGTGCCGGCGGTCCCGTGGTGGCGGTGTCGGCTACGGGAACCGATCGCCGTACCCGGTAGCACGCCGTGACGTAGGCTCGCTCGACATGCTCCATCTCCTCGGCGTGGCAGCCGCCGTCATGATCTCCTTCTCCGCCATCTTCATCCGCTACGCGGACGTGTCGGCGTCCACGGCCGCCTTCTTCCGGCCCGCCTACGCCTTGCCGCTCATCGCCTTGCTCTACGCGCTCACACGGCGCTCCGATACGCGTTCCCGTAACGAGCGGCTCGCCACGATCGGCGCTGGCGGTCTCATGGGGCTGGCGTTCACGCTGTGGAACTACGCCATCGCGTACGTCGGAGCTGGCCTCGCGACGGTGCTCGGCAACACCCAAGTGGTGTTCGTCGGGCTGTTCACCTGGTTGGTGTTCCGCGAGCGGCCGCCAGCGATGACGGTACTGGCCGTACCGTTCGTGTTGGGAGGCGTCATCATGACGACGGGAGCGGGTCGTCCCGACGCCTACGGCGACGAGCCCCTCCTCGGCGTGCTGTTCGGAGTGTTCAACGCGCTCACCTACACGGCTTTCCTGCTGATCTTCCGCCGCACCGCGCGTGGGCTGTCCCAGCCGTCGGGCCCCCTGCTGGACGCGACCATCGGCGCCGCCGCAGCGACCTTCCTGTTGGGGCTGCTGACCGATCCGTCCTTCGACCTCAGACCCGTTTGGCCTGCGCACGGCTGGCTGCTGGCGCTGGCGGTGGGTTCACAGACGATCGCCTGGTGGGCCATACTCGCGGTCCTGCCGCGCCTGCCGGCGCTCGACACCTCGGTCATCCTGCTCGTGCAGCCGATGCTGACGGTGGTGTGGGGGAGACTGCTGTTCGCCGAGCTCCTCTCTCCCTTGCAGTGGGCTGGCGTGGTCTCGGTGCTCACCGGGATAACGATGGTGATGCTGGCGAGCGCGGCGGGCCGCATGAGCGCGCGCGCGCGAGGAGGCGTCCGGACACGTACGTGAGCACGGAAGCGTTGGTAGCGTGTAGGCATGCGCCCGATGCCTGCGCTCACCCGCTCCCTCGTGTTCGCCTTGCTCGCCGCCTCGCTGCTCGTGGCCTGCGCGCCTACCACGCTGGGGGAGCGCAGTTCGCCCTACCGGCTCGGACGTGACGGGCCGGCCAGCGCCCAGCCGGGGGGTGAGGTGTACGTAGAGGTGGACGTCGCGCGAGACGTGTTCGGATTGGTCGAGGCCGACCTGTCGCCGCGTTGGCAGCCCTGGAGCGTCAACCTCGCCCGCGCCGTGGCGACGCACCGCTTCATCGTGCGCGACGTGATCGCGCCCGACGGTTGGGAGCTCTCCCTGAACCGCGCCGTCGCCTGGTTGCGCTCGAACAGGCGCGAGGTCGACATCGAGCTGCTGCTGCGCCTCCAGGTGCCCGCCGACGCCCGCCTGGGCGGACACCGCGTGCGGGCCTCGATAGTCGATCAGAACGGGCGCAGCCTGCCTCTGGAGATCGTGGTCCAGGTGGGCCGCTGAGCGCTGCGCACGCAGTTCGGCCGAGGGCCACCCGAGCTCAGCCGATCGCGATCGACACGTACTTGATCTCCAGGTACTCCTCGATCCCCCACGGGCCGCCCTCGCGGCCGATGCCCGACTCCTTGACGCCCCCGAACGGCGCGTAGGGCGCTGCCGGAACGCCGTCGTTCACGCCCACCAAGCCGTATTCGAGCGCCTCTGAGACGCGGATGGCGCGGCCTAGGTCGCGGGTGTAGAGGTACGCGGCAAGGCCGAAGGGCGTGTCGTTCGCCTGCTCGATAGCCTCTTCCTCGCGCTCGAAGCGCACCACCGGAGCCACTGGTCCGAAGGTCTCGTCGTGCATGATCGCCATCTCGTTGGTGACGTTCGTCAGGACGGTCGGGGCGTAGTAGAGACCGCCCGTCGCCCGCCCTCCGGTCGCGACGCTGGCCCCCTTGGAGAGAGCTTCGTCCACGTGCTCCACGACCTTGGCTAGCCCCGCCTCGTCCACGAGAGGGCCGATGTCGGTGGCGTCGTCGAGCGGGTCGCCCACCGCTAGACCTTCAACGGCCTGCGTGAAGCGCTCGACGAAGGGTTCGAAGAGACCGTCCTGAACGTAGACACGGTTCGTGCATACGCAGGTCTGCCCGGCGTTGCGGAACTTGCAGGCCACCACCTGCGCCACCGCCCCGTCGAGGTCGGCGTCGTCGAAGACGAGGTAGGGTGCGTGACCGCCGAGCTCGAGCGAGAGCCGCTTCACGGTGTCGGCCGCTTGCGCGTAGAGCAGCTTGCCCACCTCGGTCGAACCCGTGAAGGACACCTTGCGGATGCGTGGGTCCGACATCATGACCTGCGTGAGGGGCCGAGGCTGCGAGGTCGGGAGGACCTGCAGGGTACCCGGTGGTCCACCCGCCTCCAGCCACAACTCCGCGAGCTTGATGGCGGTGAAGGGCGTCTGCTTGGCGGGCTTCACTATCATCGGGCAGCCAGCCGCGAGAGCCGGTGCCGCCTTCCGCGCCAGCATCGCCGCCGGGAAGTTCCAGGGGGTGATCGCGAAGGCGGGCCCCACGGGTTGCTTGATGGCCAGCAGACGCTTGCCTTGATGGTGGCTCGGGAACCACGTCCCGTAGACTCGTTTCGCTTCGTCCGCGTACCACTCCACGAAGCCTGCTGCGTAGGCGGCCTCGGCGCGACCCTCGCGGATCGGCTTGCCCATCTCGAGGGCCATCAGCCGCCCGAGCTCCTCCTGGTGCGCCATGATCAAACCGTGCCAGCGGCGCAGCGTGGCCGAGCGCTCGAAGGCGTTCACGGCGCGCCAACTCTCGAAGGCTCGCCAGGCGATGTCGACAGCGGCTCTCGCTTCGGCTTCGCCGCAGTCCGCAGCCTTGCCAACGAGCGTCTGAGTGGCGGGTGAGTTGACGTCGAAGTGCCGGCCGGGGTCGTGCCAGTCGTCGCTGAGGTAGCGAGGGTACGTGACGGTGGTGGTCATGCCCCAGTTTACGTCCGCTCCGGCCTAAGCGAGTTGCCGCTGCCCTGGCCTAAGCGAGTTGCCGGGCCGATCAGGTCGTCGGCGATCTTGGCTGACGAGAGCACCCCCGGCAAACCCGCGCCAGGGTGCGTGCCGGCCCCGACGATGTAGAGGTTGGGGATGTCCTCGGAGCGGTTGTGAGGCCGGAACCACGCCGACTGCGTCAGCACCGGCTCGACCGAGAAGGCCGATCCCAGCCTGCTCTGGAGGGCGCTCTCGAAGTAGCGTGGGTCGATCATGTGCTCCGTGACCAGGTGCGTCGAGAGATCCGGCAGGTAACGCTCCTCCAGAGCCTTCATGATGGCGTCCCGGTAAGGCTTCGCGTGGACCTCCCAGTCGATGCCGCTCTTGAGGTTCGGAACGGGCGACAGCACATAGAAGCTCTCGTGCCCCGCTGGCGCCAGGGAGGGGTCGGTCATGCTCGGCACGTGGAGGTAGAGGCTGAAGTCGTCGGGGAGCTTCCCGTCGTTGCGGAAGATGTCGCTGAGCAGACCCCGGTAGCGCGGGCCGAGGATGATGTTGTGGTGCGCCAAGCCGGTGTCGCGGTACTGCCGGTCGGTGCCGAAGTAGATGACCACCAGCGACATCGAGAAGCGCGTCTTGTCCCATCGGGCATCGCGGTTGCGCTTGCGATAGCGCGCGTCGATCAGCTTCGTGTAGGTGGTGGCTACGTCGGCGTTGGAGACCACCACGTCGGCCGGGATGCTGCGACCGTCCGCGAGGGTGACCCCGGTAGCCCTGGGTGAGCCGCTCGGGTCCTCACCGACGTCGATGCTGTGTACGGTCGCGGAGAGCTCTACCTGCACCCCCAAGTGCTCGAAGAGGCGCCCGAAGGCGGACACGATGGCGCCGGTGCCGCCCATCGCGTACCAGACGCCCCAACGCCGCTCCAGGTAGTGGATCATGGCGTAGATGCTGCTGGCGTCGAAGGGGTTGCCGCCGATGAGGAGCGGATGGAAGCTGAAGACCTGACGTAGGAAGTCGTCCTCGACGTAGCTCGAGACGTACTTGTAGACGCTCTTGTCGGCACGCAGCCGGAGCAGATCGGGCGCCACCTTCAACATGTCCCAGATGCTCAGGAAAGGGTGGTCGGCGAGCTCGGTGAAGCCCTTGTCGAAGATCGCCTTGGTGGCGTGCAGGAAGTTGAGGTAGCCGCGCTTGTCGGTGGGGTTGATGCGGTCGATCTCGGCGAGCGTGAACATCTCGTCGTCGTTGTAGTCGAAGCGCCTGCCGGAGTGATCGAAGATGCGGTAGAAGGGGTCACACTTGACGAACTCGACCTCGTCCTCGCGCTTCAGGCCGGCCTTGGCCCAGATGTCGTCGAAGAGCCACGGGGCGGTGATTATGGTGGGGCCGCCATCGAAGGTGAAGCCGTCGCGCTCGAAGACGTAAGCTCGCCCGCCGAGCTTGTCGAGCCGTTCGACCAGAGTGACCTGATGCCCACCCGCGGCCAAGCGGGCGGCGGTGGCCAGGCCCCCGAAGCCCGACCCGATTACTACTACGCGGCGTTCCATGCCCTACAGTAGCGGCTCGTGACCGCGGGCACATGCGTTCAGGGCCACAGTGCGCAACGAACCTCACGGGTGTTCTGCCAGCGGCTCTCGCTTGCCGCCGTGCCGGCCGTCCGTGGTGGCCGGCTCCAGCTCGTCGGCCCAGAGTGCTTCCAGGGACTGGCGGCGACGCACCAGACGCGTGCTGCCGTCAGTCTCGATCACGACCTCCGCGGCGTACGTGTGGGAGGCGTAGTGCGAGCCCATGCCGAACCCGTAGGCGCCGGCAGAACCCACGGCCAGGACGTCTCCGGCGGAGAGTTCCGGGAGCGCCACGTCGCGGCCGAGCCGGTCGGCGTTCTCGCACAGCGGACCGTCGACGTCGGTAGCGAGCGGTAGCGAACCA
>SKSV01000309.1 GCA_007122815.1 Trueperaceae bacterium
TATGCGCGCGACGCCGAGGCCGTAGGCGTCGGCCTTGACCGCCGCCATCAGGCGCACTCCCGCGGACAGCCGTGCACGCAGCACCTGGAGGTTGTGCCGAAGCGCCGCGAGGTCGATGGTGACGGTGGGTCCCGTTGGCGTCACGGGGTCCGCTCCCTCCCGAGGCGCCACCAGTCCCATAGCGCCAGCGCCAGCGCTGCGGCGATGACCAGTTGCACCACCAGCAGCACGTCGTGCAGGGCCCCGACCTGAGCTGCCACCGGCAGGTCGGTGGCCTCGCTACCGATAGGCGCGCCTGCGCGCGTCACCGCCCGCGCGGCCCACACGCTGGCGAGCACCGCGATGCCGAGGACCTGCCCGAGGTTGCGCGTCAGTACCAGCAGTCCGCCTGCCGTGCCGGAGCGAACACGCTTCACCGCCCCCATGATCGCGCTGTTGTTGGGGGTCTGGAAGGTCCCCATCCCCAGACCGACGGGCAGGAAGCTCAGGAGGTACCTCGGCACGGTGGTGCTCTCGTCGAGTTGGCCGACCAGCAGGTAACCGAGCAGGATGCTGGTCAGACCGACGACGGTCACGGGCCGCTCGCCCACTCGGTCGGCCGCCCAGCCGGCCACGGGAGCCATCACCACGAGCACCATGGGCACCACCGCCATCAGCAACCCCACGTGGCGAGGCGGGTAGCCCAAGACGCCCTCGAGGTAGAAGGGCATGAGCAAGATGACGCCAGAGATCGCCACGAACGTGCACAGACCCGTCACGAGCCCGATCGAGAAGGCCGGCACGCTGAAGAGCCTCAAGTCGACGACCGGCTCGCTGACGCGGCTCTCGATGACCACGAAGACGAGCGCCAGGGAGGCCGCCGCGGCGAAGAGCGCAAGCACCGAGGGGGCCGTGAACCCTTGCGCCTGGCCGGTGGTTAGCGCCAGCGACAAGGCGGCGAGGGACAGCACTATGGTGACGGCGCCCGGCACGTCGAAGCGGCGGGTAACGCCCCCGCTGGCATCTCTGGGCACCACCCGCCAAGCCAGGTACCAGCCGGCCGCCACGACGAGAACGCCGCTCCCGAAGACCCAGCGCCACGAGACGGCGTCGGCGATCAGCCCACCCAAGCTCGGTCCGAAGACCACTCCCGCCGACATGACCGCGCCGTTGACGCCGAGCGCGCGACCGCGCAACTCGCTCGGGTACACGTCGGTGACGAGTGCCAGCCCGAGCGAGGTCAGCACCGCTCCGCCGACGCCCTGCAGGGCCCGGAGCGCTATCAGAGCCTCGATAGACGGGGCCAGAGCGCAGAGCGCCGAACCGAGGCCGAACAGCATGAAGCCCGCCAGGAACACGCGTCGCTTGCCGATCACCTCACCCAGGCGACCGATCACGGGCAGCAGCGCCAGCGACGCCAGCACGTACGAGAGCACCACCCACTGCACCGTCGCGAAGGGCGCCTCGAAGGCTTCGACGAGCCCGGGGAGAACCACGTTCACCCCGGTCGCCATCACGCTGGCGGAGAACGACCCCAGCGCGGAGGCCGCGAGCACGTAGCGCCGGCCGAGCGGGACGGTGGTCTCGACGTCGGTCATCGCGCTGCATCACACCACGCGCCGGCACCGCGTCGAGCGGGCGCCTGGCTACACTGGAGCGTGCCGACGCCCGCCGAACTACGCGACAGGCTCCGTCGCCCGCTCGAGCGCGAACTCGCCACGGGCTGTCGCGACACGGTGGTGCTGGGGGGCCTGGAGCGCATGCTAGCCACGCTGCCAGGCCCTCTCGACGGTGTCGTGGAGTTGCTGGACGGTTACTCGGAGTGGCTGCCCGACGAGCGCCGCAGCGCCGTGGAAGCGGCCTTGCGGCACCTCGAAGCCAGCGAGGCACCCGCTGCAGCCAGCCGATCGGACGCTTCCTCTCCGGAGGACGCCGGCGCCACGCGACCGGCTCGTGAGAGCCTTGCTCGAGACGGCGAGATCGACGAGCTGTTGGACTCCCCCCTGGAGCGACGCGCCGTCGACATCGGCAAGCACGCTCCTCGCAAGCTCGCCGAGATCGGCATCACCACCTACCGTCACCTCCTCGAGCACGTGCCTCGTCGCTGGGAGGACCGCCGCACCCTGCCCAGCTTCGCGATGGCCGCCTCGCTGGAGCAAGCGACCGTGGCGGGGACGCTGCTGGGCCGCAAGTCGCTTCCGACCCGACGCGGTCTGCACGTGTTGCGAGCTGTGCTCGAGGACCAGGCGGGGGAACGCCTCAGCGCGGTCTGGTTCAACCAGCCATGGTTGGAGAGGCAGCTCTTCCCGGGGCAACGGCTCGTTGTCAGCGGGCGCTTGAAGCGCCGCGGGCGGCAGCTCGAACTGGCGGTCACCGGTTTCGAGGTGGACGAGGGCGGTCCCAGCCTGTCGACGGGGCGCATCGTGGCGATCTACCCGACCACTCAGGGGACCAGCCAAGCCTACCTGCGCGCCTCGGTGGACGCGCTCTTGCGGGCGCTGCCGCGCTTGCCCGACCCACTCCCCGCGCGCCTGTGCCGCGAACTCGAGCTCGTAGAGCGCGACCGCGCCTGGCGCGACCTGCACCAGCCGCCCGACGAAGCTGCGCTGCGCGCCGCCCGCCAGCGGCTCACGTTCGAGGAGTACTTGCTGCTCGAGCTGCGTATGCTCTCGCAACGCGACCCGAGCCTCAGCGGTCGTCGACTCGTCGCCGAGCCCGAGGAGCTCGAGCGCTTCCGCTCAGCGCTCCCCTTCGACCTAACGGCCGCTCAGGAGCGAGCGCTGGCCGAGGTGCTCGCCGACATGGCGACGCCCAGGCAGATGGCGCGCCTACTGCAGGGTGACGTCGGTTCAGGCAAGACGGCGGTGGCGGCCGCGGCGGTCTGGGTCGCCACCAGGACCGGTGGCCAAGCGGCGGTCATGGCGCCCACCGAGATCCTCGCCCGCCAGCACTTCCTGAACCTCACCGAGCTGCTCTGGCCGCTGGGGCTAGGCATCGACCTGCTGACCGGCAGCGTCACGGGACGCGATCGGCAGGCGGTGCTGGCGCGCGTGAGTGGTGGTCAGACGGAGCTGCTCGTCGGCACCCACGCGCTCATCCAGGAGACCGTGGCGTTCCGCGATCTCGCCCTCGCCGTCATAGACGAGGAGCATCGCTTCGGGGTCGAGCAGAGGCGCAAGCTGCTGCGACACCGACCAGACGTGCTGGTGATGAGCGCCACCCCGATACCGCGCTCCCTGGCCCTCACCCACTACGGCGACCTCGACCTGAGCGTGATCGACGAGCTTCCGCCCGGCAGGCAGCCGGTGAGCACCGAACTGCGCCGTGCGAACGAGCGCCAGGCCGTCTACCGGGAGCTGCTGCGCGACCTTCAGGACGGCCGGCAAGCGTACGTCGTCGCGCCGCTGGTGGCGGAGAGCGAGGCGCTCGACGAGGTCAGCTCCGCCACCCGGCTGGCGGACGACCTGCGGGCGATGTGGCCCGACAGCGTGCGCCTCGCCCTGCTCCACGGGCGCATGCCCGGGCCCGAGAAGGAGGCCGTCATGGAGGCCTTCCGGCGGGGCGAACACGACGTGCTGGTCAGCACCACGGTGATCGAGGTGGGGGTGGACGTGCCGCGGGCGAGCGTCATGGTGATCGAGAACGCGGAGCGTTTCGGCCTCGCCCAGCTGCACCAGCTCCGGGGTCGGGTGGGGCGGGGCTCGCTGAAGAGCCGCTGCGTGCTGATCGCCGGAGACGCTGGCCGCGAGACCATGCGCAGGCTGCGGGTGGTCGCCAAGCACACCGACGGGTTCGTCATCGCCGAGCACGACCTGGCGCTGCGAGGGCCGGGCGAGCTGCGCGGGACCCGGCAGTCGGGCCTGCCGGACCTGCGCTTCGGCGACCTCGCGCAGGACCTCGAGCTCATCGAGCGAGCTCGCGAGGTGGCCGAGAGGGTCCTCGCGGCAGACCCGCGCCTCGAGCGCCCCTGGGCAGCGGGCTTGCGTGAGGCATTGAGGCGCCAACAGCGCGCCGCCGGCTTCCGTGAGACGCTCTGACGAAGATGAGCGACGCTCTGAGGAAGATGATGGAGGTGGACGTGTGACGCACGTGATGGAGGTGAGCGCGTGAGGACTCTCGGACGGTTGTTCATCGGCGTGATCCTGTTGGGTCTGATGCTCGGGTTCTTCCTGCGCGGGCGCTGGCCACGCCGCCACCTGCGCTGGTTGTTCGTCGCGTGCTTCGTCCCCGCAGTGGTCCATGCGGTGTTCGTCGCCGTCGGGGCGGTTGGCGCGAGCGTCGAACCCGCTTGGGTCATCTCCTACCTAGGGGTCGTGTCGATCAGCGTCGTTGCCGCTTGGTGGTACCTCCTCCGGTTGGTGCCCACACACCCCTTCAGCGCGGCTCTGGTGGTGCCCGGGCAAGCCTTGCTACAAGGGCTCGCCACGGGCGGGCTGGAGCGGGTCGTGATCGCACGCGGCGCCGCCGTCGACCCTGTCGCGACCGCGGTCTTCGGCGGGGTCGCGCTGCTCCTGGGCGCCGCGCTGCTCGTGGTCTTGCCCACCAGGGAGCACTTCCCCAACCTGCCGCGCGCTCCCGCTTGGTGGGTGGCGCTGATGCGCACGTTAGGCAAACGCTGAGACGATGGCCTCTGGTAGATTGGTGGTATGAGCGTACGACGGGTGCTCGTCCCGACCCTCCGCTCCGCCGCCGCTCGCGCGCTGCGCTGGCGTAGTGCTGGTGCGCTGGTGGCGTGCGCTGCGCTGCTGGCGGTGGCGTCTTGCGCTCCCGGCGCCGGAGACGGCGAGATCACCTCCGCCACCCCCCTCGGCGAGGTCTTCGCGCCGCGCTTCGAGGTCGACTCCAGGGCCAGCTTCATCGAGCGTTTCGACCCTCCCGGTGCTGGTGCCGGTCTCGCCCTCGCGCTGGCCGTCGAGGTTCACAACCCGAACGGTTTCGCGATCGTCCTGCAGCGCGTCGACTACCGCCTCCTGATCGACGGTGAGGTGGTGGGGGAGTCCAGCCTCGAGACCGATCTGGAGCTTCCCGCCAACGGCAGCGCTCCGCTCGTTTGGAAGGTGGACGCCGACCTGACGGAACTGCCCGCCTTGTGGCTCCAGGTGGTGCGCGCCTTCGCCGGAGAGCCCCTCCCGTTCGCACTCGAGGGTCAGCTCGTCTTCGCCTCCCAGACGTACGCCTTCACCACCTTGA
>SKSV01000015.1 GCA_007122815.1 Trueperaceae bacterium
TCACCAACTAGCTCGTCCGATGCCTCGATCAACGATCCGCCCTCGTTCTTGAACAGAAGGAGCGGCATGCGCGTGTCGATACCCGATGCGTAACCCTTGATCAAGGGAACCATTACGTCGAGGAAACCATCCTGCCATAAGTCAACTGCCAGGTGCTTCTGGGGAAAGAAGGAGACGACGCGCGCGTCATGCCACTCGCCGGCGTACACGTACGGGGGCATTCGTTCGGTGGTGACGAGTTCCCAGATATCCTCGTTCACGACTTCGAGCCGGTAGGCGGAGTTGCCCGGACCTGGCGCGCTGTCGCAGCTGACAAGAGCCGCCACCGCCAACAAATGGACGCCAAGGGTTCGCTTCATTGGAGCCTCCTCACCCGAATGCAGCGATAATGCATCGAATGAAAGTTCAAGTCCGCTAGCGCATCAAACGCTTCAGGCGGGTGGCCATACGCTACGACAATACGAAGGTCATGTCCTCGGCATTCGTGACGACCGCCTTCATCGCGGGCCAGCTCCGCGAGGGCATGTTCACACTAATCGAAGTGTGGCGTGCTACACAGCTGACGGCCGAGCAGTTCGAGCTCATCGAGCACGTATTGCCTACCCAACGAGGAAACGTGCGGATCGACAAGCTCACGCTCCTGAACGCGATCCTCTACGTCGCCATCAACGGCTGCACCTGGCGCGGCCTGCACAATCGACTCCGGCCCGTGGTCAGCCGCTACGACAACCGACACGAGGTTCTCGACCTTCCTCACCGTTCGCCAACATCGCCAACCTGCTCCGCGAGTGTGAACACGCCCTACATCAGGAAAGGGTTCGAGCGCCGCTCCGCGCCGATCGTCGTGCGCGGTCCGTGTCCCGGGTAGGCGATCGTTTCGTCAGGGAGCGTGAGCAGTTGCTCGCGGATGCTGCGCAGCAGCGTGGCGTGATCACCTAGCGGAAGATCGGTCCGGCCGATGGACCCCGCGAAGAGGGCGTCTCCGCAGAGCACCAACCCCTCACGCGCGAAGTAGAAGGCGATGTGACCGGGAGCGTGGCCAGGAGTGTGCAGGCAGACGGCCTCGTGCTCGCCTACCCGGACCCTCTGACCATGGGAGAGGGGTGTCGTCTCGGCACGGGGTGCGCGCACACGCATGCCGAAGGCAGCTGCCTGCTCGGCAGCGTGCTCGTAGAGGGGCCGGTCGTCCGGATGCAAGTAGACGGGCAGAGCGCCGGGGGTCGGCTCGCCTTGCGGCGAGGCCGACCCCACGCCTCCCTGTGGATCGAAGCCGCTCGGGCCTCGCTCCAGCAGCTCTGCCAGCGCGCCTATGTGGTCGAAGTGGGCGTGCGTCAGCCATATCGCGCCGACGCTCGCGCCTAGCTCCGAGACCGCGTCGCGGATACGTTCCGCCTCATCGGCCGGGTCGACGATGACGGCGTCCCGCGAGTCGTCGTCCATCAACAGGTAACAGTTCGTCTCGAGTGGACCCAGCGTGAGCCCGAACACCTTCAATGCCACCGTCGAAGGCTAGCACGCGCGCCATGCCGCACGAGGTTGGCCTGGCTCCCAAAGCGTTCCCGTTCGCCCAGCGATCGGCAACGGACACGGGGGGGGTCTGTCGTGGAGTCGGCCATGATAGCTTGCACCGCATGCTCGCCGTCCGTCCCACACCCACCACGCGCTACGTGGAGCGCCCCAGGCTGCTGTCGCGCCTACCCGACAGCCCCGGCTTCGTGGTCTGGTTGGAAGCCCCCTACGGTTACGGCAAGAGCGTCGTCACGATGCAGTGGGCTGAGCATCTGGAGACGGACGGGTGGCGGGTACTGTGGTTCTCGCTAGCGGGCCGCGAGCCGCTCGCGGCGCTGCAGGGCGCCTTGGGTCTGCCCAGCGAAGCGCCGTGGGGCACGGTGCTGGAGCAACTGTGGTCCGAGAGGACGCTGCTGGTGCTCGAGGACCTCGACGGCGACGAGGAGCTAGAGCCGCTGCTCAAAGGCGTCGCAGGGGTGTTGGCTCTCTCCAGTCGGAAGCCCCTCGGCTTCCCAGGCCTGCCGCCGCTCCTGACCTCCGGACGCTTGGTGCACCTGCAGGCGAGCGACTTGGCGTTCACCGAAGCCGAGGCGCTTGCACTGCTCCCCGACGCCGATGACGCGCGCAGGCTCTGGCGCGAGACCGCGGGTTGGGCTTTGCCGCTGCACTTCGCCAGCCTCACCGGTAGCGCCCCGGATCCGCGAGCATTGCTGCAGGGCGTGAGGAACAGCGTCAGCACGGACGCCTGGCGCGAAGCGCTGCTAGTGGCCACGCTCGATGTGCTACCTACCGGGGCGGCTTCCGCGGCGACGCGCGAGCTGGCCTCGGCGGGCTTCGTCCAGGCGCTGGACGGCGGCTACCGCGTGCACCCGCTGGCGGCCGAGATCGTGCTCGAGTATCACGGAGATGAGGCTAGGGCAGTCGTGGCCGAGGAGGGTCCGCGCTTGCCGCCGGCCCTCCAGGGGCGCGCCTACCAACGCGTCGGTCACCGGGCCGGGCTGCGGGACCTGCTCGACGACCCTGACGACGAGACCTACCGCGTCAACCCCGGCGAGTTCCTGCGCTGGCACGCCAACGCCGGCGAGCCCGTAAGTGTCGTCCGGCGGGCGCACGTAGCCGTCGCCCACATGATCGAGACCTTCACCGACCGCGAAGGTCGCGACGTCGAGGCTGGCCTGAGCGAGGCAGCCCTGCTCGCCAGCGACGAGAGCCACCCGGCCCGCTGGCGGGCTCGCGTCGCCTTGGCCGCGCTGTTCGTGCTCGGGGCGGAAGGCCGTTTCGAGGAGGCACAGCCCTTCAGGGAGGTCGCCGAGCGCTTGGCGCCAGAGCTGCCGCCCTTCGAGGCGTCGAGGGTCTCGCGCACCCTCGTCACGTACTGCTATCACGCAGGGGACTACGACGCGATGGAGCAGCACATCGCGGCGGCTCGCGAAGAGCTTGCGCGCGGCGCCGACGACCCCCGCCAACCCGAGGCCGTGACGATTCACGAGCAGAGCGTAGCGATCATCCGCTTCGAGCGCAGCGGCGACACGAGGTCCGGACGCGCAGCGCTGACGGCCGTTCTTGACGCCGCAGCGGCGCAGGGCGCAACGAAGGCCAATGCGATCAGTCCGCCGGTCCTGGCGAAGACCGCGCTCGAGCTGGCGACCCTTCACGCCGTGAGCGGGCATCGAGACGAGGCTCTGGGAGTCCTCGTGCGATGGTCGCACCTCGCTGAGGGGGGTTTGGGCGTACGCATGGCATTACAAGCGGCCATGCTGGGATGTGATCCGTCTCCGTTCGACGAGCTCTTCGCGCAGGCTCAGCGCGTCAGCGAGCCCCTACTGGTGGACGCAGCGGCGGCCGGGTGGCTGCGCTACCTGCGGCATCGAAACGAGACGCAGAGGGCGCTCGAGCTGCGACCCGTGCTACCCGAGGGACCGTACTGCTCCCTCGAGCTCGCGCTCCTCGATCACGCGCTCGGCGACGAAGGTGCAGCGGACGCCGCGCTCACGGCCAGCGAGAACGCCCTCCCGGCGCGCGGGTTCAGGCTCTACTGGCTAGAGGCCGCGTACCTGGTCAGGCGGGACCCCGCCCTGCTCGAGGCGCTGTGCGACCTGCTCGACGTGGGCCCGGCGGCTCTGAGAGGGCTCGACATCCCCTTGTCGGCGCTGCCGCGAGACCGCCCGGCGCTCGCCCACTGGTACCCGCTCGAGGAGGTGATGAGTTCGGGATGGAGCGAAGCGATAGCCTCGCGCGAGCCGGAGCTGCCGCATCTGCATCTGTGGCTGCTCGGCGGAGTGCGGGCTCAACTCTTCGGCACGGAGTTGCCGTTCTCGGATCGGCAACGGCAGTTGCTGGCACTGCTGGCGCTGGGGTTCGGAAGGGAGGCGATCGGCGCGGCGATGTGGCCCGAGGCCGAGCCCGGCAAGGTCCGCAACAACCTGAACGTTCTCCTGAACGGGCTGCGCAAGCTGATCCAGCCCTGGGGGCTCCCCACCTACCTGCACGAGGGCGGCTTGCGGCGCTTCGCCAGCGACCTGGAGCAGGTCGAGGACGCGCTCGCTGGGGGTGATTGGGACTCGGTCGCGCGGCTGTACGCTGGGAGGCTCGGAGAGGGGCTCGACTTGGGTCCTGTCTCTGCGCAGGCTGACGTGCTCGAGTCACGGGTGCTGGAGGGCTTGCGGCAGGCTGCCGCGCAGGCCGAGCCCGAGCGCGCCATGTGGCTCCTCGATCGCCTGCTCGAGCTCGATCCGCTTCACGAGGAGGCGCTGCACGACCTGGTGGAGTTGCTCTTGCGAAGCGGCCGCAGGCGCGAAGCGCGGCGCCGCTACCGCGCCTTGGCCGATCGGCTGCGCAGCGAGCTAGGCGTGGAAGCCTCGGACTCGACGCGGCAACTGATCGAGGGCTCCTGAGCGAGTGCGGGGCGCGAAGCCCGTCATCCGAGTGGGTTCAACCCCGGCAGGCGCGCTCCCAATCGATCAGTGGGACGATGTCCGAGACCAGCGCTTCGACGCCGATACGGTCGCCCTCGTCGAACCGCTCAGGCCTGTCGCTGTCGAGGTCCAGCACCCCGACGATGCGTCCATCCACCGCGATGGGTACGACGAGTTCGGAACGCGAGCGCGGGTCGCAAGCTATGTGACCCGGGAAGGCATGCACGTCGGGCACGACTTGACTGGCGCGCGTCGCTGCAGCGGTCCCGCAGACGCCCTTGCCCACCTGGATCCGCACGCAGGCGGGACGGCCTTGGAAAGGTCCCAGGACCAGCTCCTCACCGCGCATCAGGTAGAAGCCCGCCCAGTTGAGGCCCTCCAACGACTCGAACACGGCCGCGCTGACGTTCGCGAGGTTCGCGAGCCAATCGCCTTCCCCAGCGAGCAGCGCGGCCACGCGCTGACGCAACTCGTCGTACCCGCGGCGCGTCGCCTCCTCGTGACCTTCGCTCGTCCACTCCATGGCCACCAAGACTAACGCGCGCGGCTGCGTATCACGGGTCGATCGTGGACGATCCCAGCCACTCTCGTACCACCAAGCCGAGTGGCCTACCGAGTTCGATGCCGAGCGCACCGAGAAGCAGGATGTCGCCCGCGGCGGAGGCCAGCACAACGTCGTGCACCTCACCAGCCTGGCAGACGTAGCCGCCGTACCGGCAGCGTCCGCCGACTTCTTCGA
>SKSV01000272.1 GCA_007122815.1 Trueperaceae bacterium
CGCCACGAGCTCGTCGTCGCTCGCCAGGTAGCCATGTACCTGATACGGGAGCTCACCACCCACAGCTACCCCGAGATCGGCCAGTACTTCTCGGGACGCGACCACTCGACCGTGATGTACGCCGTTCAGAAGGTCAACGACCACATCGCCTCGGGCACCGGGGTCGCAGACGCGGTCAAGCAGCTGCGCGAGGCCTTGATCTGAACCCGAGCGAGATGACCATCGACCACGCTCGAGGCGAGTACCGCCGTCCGAGGTAGCTCGTGCTGCGCGTCTGCCACGACCCCAACACGCTAGCTGCCTGTGGAGAACTTCGACGTACGCTGTGGAGGTGCTGTGGATGAAACTGTGTAGAAGTCGCTCCAGGACGGCGTTGTGGACGTCTGTGGAGGCACGGCTCGGTTCTCCACAACTTGGACCACTTTCTCCACATCCCCCTCCACAACGACTTCGTCGTGCCAGACGCTCAACGTGAGGTTCTCCACACTCTCCACAGCCTCTACTGAAGAGTTCCTCCTCACATCAGCGTCGATTGACCGGCCGAAACCCTGCCGGAACGGTGTAGCTGGCAAGCCGGTCCGGAACGCCGATGTCCGTCGTCAAGTATGCTGTCTCACAGTGACCGCGGAGCACCGATGAGAGTCCACATCCCCACCAAGACGCTGACCGAGACGCTAGGTCATGTGGAACGCATAATCCCAGCGCGCTCGAGCAACCCCGGTTTGAGCCTGCTACGCATCGAGATGGGTGACGGACGCTTGGTCCTATCGGGGAGCAACCTCGACATGGACGTGCGCGCGGTGGTCGAGGCGGAGGTTCGCGGCGAAGGGGAGATCGCCGTGCCTGCGGCGGTGCTTGGACAGGTGGTTCGGGCAGCGCCCGGTGAGACCATCGAGCTCGAGGCGGGAGACACCGAGCTGGCCGTCGCGTCGGGCACGTTCGCGACCAGGCTGCAGCTGGTGCCGCCCGAGAACGCTGCCGCGCTGGAGTTCCCGGACACGTTCGAAGGCGAGATCGAAGGTCTGGACCTTGCGAAAGCGTTGGATCACGTTAGGTACGCGGCCGCCGTGGCCGACTACCAGGCGGTCTTCAGGGGCGTGAGGCTGGAGCTGCACGATGAACGCACCCGCGCCGTGGCCACCGACGGC
The DNA here is from genome assembly GCA_007122815.1 of Trueperaceae bacterium. Classification (GTDB taxonomy): domain Bacteria; phylum Deinococcota; class Deinococci; order Deinococcales; family Trueperaceae; genus CSSed10-48. The sequence continues at coordinate 1,149 of SKSV01000272.1, forward strand.
TTCAGGCTCGCCTCCTACCACGCGGTCTCCTCCACGGGTTTCGACGCCGACTTGCTCATCCCAGTGAGAAGCGTAGACGAGTTGGTTCGGTTGCTGGCACCAGGGCCCGCTAGGTTGGCCCTGCAAGGCAACCAGCTGAGCATCGCCAGCGGTGCGTTCACGATCAACCTCAAGCTCATGGAGGGAACCTTCCCGGATTACGAGCGCGTGATCCCGGCGCAGTTCCCGGTGAAGATCACGCTCGCGGCCGCCGCACTGGCGGACGCCGTAGCTCGCGTGGCGGTCATGGCCGACAAGTCGGCCAACCACCGCGTCGACCTATTCATCAAAGACGGTGTACTGCAGATAACCGCTGAGGGCAGCTACGGGCGTGCCCAAGAGGCGATAGACGTCATGCAGGAGGGCAGCGAACCCGAGATCGCCTTGGCTTACAACGCCAAGTACCTCGCGGACGCCGTCAACCCCGTGGACGGCGATCTGCAGGTCGAGTTCTCGGGACCGACCACCCCGTCCGTCGCGAAGGACCTCAGCGATCCCGCTTACCTCGCGATGGTGGTGCCCCTGCGCACCGGCTGAACCGGGCGCAAGAACCACGCGCCACGCGAGTGGTAGAGGCACAGGCTACCTTGGAGGAACCAGCATGACCATCATCGACGACGTCCGTGCCATCGAGTTGCTCGACTCGCGCGGGAACCCCACCGTAGGCGCGACCGTCACGCTCAGCAGCGGCGTGGAGGCCAGCGCCGCGGTACCTTCGGGCGCCTCCACCGGCGTCCACGAAGCCGTCGAACTGCGAGACGGCGATGCCCGCTACGGCGGCAAGGGCGTCTTGAGCGCGGTCGACAACGTCAACGGGCCGCTCGCCGAAGCGCTGATCGGCTTCGATGCCCACGACCAGGCCGGCCTCGACGAGACAATGATCGCTCTTGACGGCACGCCAAACAAGGAGCGGTTGGGAGCGAACGCCATCCTGGCAGTGTCGCTGGCGAGCGCGCGGGCGGTGGCGGCCACGCTCGACATGCCCCTCTACCGCTACCTCGGTGGGGTCGGAGCTCGCACGCTTCCCATCCCCATGATGAACGTGATCAACGGCGGCGCTCACGCTGACAACCGCGTCGACATGCAGGAGTTCATGCTCGCACCCGTCGGCTTCGAGACCTTCGGGGAGGCGCTGCGCGCCGGGGTCGAGACGTTCCACGCGCTGAAGAAGGTGCTCTCGGGTCGCGGTTACAACACGAACGTAGGCGACGAGGGGGGTTTCGCTCCCGACCTCAAGAGCAACGTGGAGGCGGTCGAGGTGCTGCTCGAGGCGATCGAGAAGGCCGGTTACGCGCCGGGCGAGCAGATCGCGCTCGCGCTCGATCCCGCCGCCAGCGAGTTCTACCGCGACGGCGCGTACCACCTCGAGGGCGAGGGAGCGGTGCTCAGCTCCGCAGAGATGGTCGACTACTGGGCCGACTGGGCGGAGCGCTTCCCCATCCTCTCCATCGAAGACGGCCTAGACGAGGACGATTGGGATGGCTGGAAGGCGCTCACTGCGCGCCTGGGAGAGCGCATGCAGCTCGTAGGGGACGACCTCTTCGTGACGAACGTCGAGCGCTTGGGGCGCGGCATCCGCGAGAACGTCGGAAACGCGATCCTCGTCAAGGTCAACCAGATCGGCACGCTGTCCGAGTCGCTCGACGCCATCGAACTCGCCAAGCGCGCTGGTTACCGCTCGATGATCAGCCATCGTTCGGGCGAGACCGAAGACGCCTTCATCGCCGACCTGGCCGTAGCGGTCAACGCCGGTCAGATCAAGACCGGCTCTGCTAGCCGCAGCGACCGCTTGGCGAAGTACAACCGCCTCCTCGCGATCGAGGCCGAGCTCGATGACGCGGCCCGCTACCTGGGCCGAGACGCGTTCCGCTCATGAACGGTGGGCCGCGGCGCACCAAGATCGTCGCCACGCTAGGACCGGCGACGAGCGAGGATGCGCACGTAGCGGCCCTGGTCGGCGGAGGCGTCGACCTGTTCCGGCTCAACTTCTCGCACGGCGAACACGCTCTGCACGAGGCGAACATCGAGCGCATACGGGCCGTCGCGGAGCGCAGCGGGCGGGCGGTCGGGGTGCTGCAGGACCTGCAGGGGCCCAAGATCCGCGTCACGCGCTTCGCGGACGGCCAAGAGACGCTGACGGCGGGCTCGAAGTTCACGCTCAGCTGCGGTGACTCCGCGCCTGGCGACCAGAGCCGTGTTGGGGTCACCTACGAGGACCTATACCTCGACGTCAAGCCCGGCGACACGCTGCTGCTGGACGATGGCCGCTTGGCCCTGCGGGTGGAGGCGATCAGCGGGAGCGACATCATCACAGAGGTGACGGTGGGTGGCGTCCTCTCGAACAACAAGGGCATCAACATCCCCAACGCCGACCTGTCGATCCCGGCCTTGACGGACAAGGACGTCGAGGACTTGGCGTTCGGAGCCGAGATAGGTGTCGACTGGGTGGCCATGAGCTTCGTGCGCTCGCGGGACGACCTGCTCCTGGCGAAGCACTACATGGCGCGCTCGGGGTCGAACGCCAAGCTGATGGCCAAGGTCGAGAAGCCTGGGGCGGTGGAGCGCTTCCCGGAGATCCTGCGCGAGGTCGACGGGGTGATGGTGGCGCGAGGCGACCTCGGGGTCGAGATGCCTCCCGAGCAGGTCCCGCAGATCCAGAAGCGGCTGATCCGCGCTTGTCAGGAGGCCGGCAAGCCGGTGGTCACGGCCACCCAGATGCTCGAGTCGATGATCGGCAACCCGACGCCCACGCGGGCGGAGTCTTCCGACGTCGCTAACGCCATCTACGACGGCAGCGACGCGGTCATGCTCTCGGGGGAGACGGCCGTCGGCCGCTACCCGCTGGAGGCCGTGAGGATGATGGACCGCATCGCCCGCACGGTGGAGCGAGACCCGCAGTACGTGGAGCAGATGCGCGATCATGCGCCACCGCCGGACGACACTACCGCCGACGCCGTTTCCTCGGGTGCGGTCCAGATCTCGAACTCTCTGGGGGCTAGTCTGGTGGTCTCCTTCACCGCCTCGGGCACCACCGCTGCGCGCGTCTCTCGGTACCGCCCGACTGCGCCTATCCTGGCGATCACGCCTTCCGAGAGGGTGTACCGGCAGTTGACGCTGTCGTGGGGTGTGATCCCGTACTACTCGCACGACATCAGCTCCACCGACGAGATGGTGGAGGTCTCGACGAGGGCGATCTCGTCGCGGGACCTCATCGAGCCGGGAGCGCGCTTCGTGATCACCGCGGGCGTGCCCTTCGGCATGCGCGGGACCACCAACATGATCCGGGTGGAGCGCTTCAGGCCCTGAAGGTCGAGGCCGAGTCGGGTCGCCGACGGAGGAGCCCGGCCCAAGCCATCGACCGAGGAGCCCGGCCCAAGCCGTCGACATAACTAGTAACCTAGTTGACAAGTGGTGGTCAACGCAGTAACCTTTGGCCATGGACGACAGCGCTACCGCCATCCACCCGACCCAGGCGGCCGACGCACTAGCGGCGCTGGGGCACGAGGCGCGCCTGGCGATCTTCAGGGCGCTCGTGCGTGCTGGCGATGCGGGACTGCCCGTCCACCAGGTTCAGGAGCGGCTAGGCGGCATGCCGCGCTCGACGCTCGCCCACCACCTGCAGATGCTCGTGCAAGCCGGTCTCGTCCGGCAGCGCAAGTCGGGCGCGGAGGTCGTCAACCACGCCGACTTCGGGGCCATGAGCGCGGTGGTCGCCTACCTGAGCGAGGAGTGTTGCGCCGACGAGCTCACGCGAGGGCTCGAGACCGCTGCGCCGTCCGAGCCCCGAGAGGAGAGCCAGAGCCCGAGCTGAGCGGCCGAGTTTCGCGGCGGCCGGGGGCCCCCTTGGCGCCGATAATCACTAGAAACCTAAGGATCTAGGTGACGCCGTCCCCGGCGCTCAGGAGGTAGACCATGCTGCAAGACCACCTGCTCTTC
>SKSV01000241.1 GCA_007122815.1 Trueperaceae bacterium
CCGAGGGCGAACCGATGGAGCTGCCCGGGCTCGGCCAGGTGTACTCGCAGCACGTGTACGTGGTCGACCCGATGTCATTGCCCTGAGTGACGGATCTGGGCTGCGACACTCATCGCGGCCCTCCGGTGCAGTTGCGAGGAGCGGCCCGTGTTGGTCGCTCCTCTGCCCTTTGGGTCCAGGTAGTCGCTCCGTCGGCACCGTGTGCAGACCCCTCGCGGCGGCTCGTCGCGGTACGCCACGCCCGCCCGCGTCCATCGACCCTCACGAACGCAGCAGGCCCGCCAGGACCTGCGCGTCCTCGTCGCTGGTCATGTGCAGCGCGAAACGCACCTCCAGCCCGTCCTCGTCAGGAGCGAAGAACGACACCGGGCGAGCGCCGAGCATCACGTTCAGGGCACGCATGTAGGGCAACAGCACCACGTCGAGTCCGCCCTTGGACCACCCTGGCCCCACGTCGACCTCGCGCACGCTCGTCCGCGGCACCTCCAACGCGCGGAAACGCCCCGTCTCGAGGCTCTCGAACTCACCGAGCCCCGGCCACAAACCCGCGCCGAGCGACGACACCAGCCAGCTGAGCACGAAGGCCGCAACGGCCAGCCACACCAGAACGGCGCTCCAGACCACGAGCGCGCCCGCCGCTAGCGGCGCCACTGCCGCCAGCAACAGCGCCTGCACGACGATCCAGGCGCGGTACAAACCTCGCGGCACGCGCGGCCCCGCGATCGAAACGGTCTCTGGACCCACCACCACGCGGACCCGACCCGCGAAGCGGGCGCCCACCCGGTACGACCACGCATCGAAGGCTCGCTGTCCCTCGGGCACGACCGCGCCGACCAAGCCCGACTCGAGCGCACTACCCTCACGGAGGCGTGCCAGCGCACCTGCACGGCGCGAGAACAGCCGGAAGACGGCTGCCCCGAACCACGCGAACGAGGCCGCCGCAACGAGGGCGATGACGAACGTCTGCCACACCGTCTGCCAAAACGAGCCAGCGATCATGACACCTCCGGTCGAGCCCGCACCATCATGCGGCCGCGTTGAAGCAGTGCGCTGCGAAGTAGCGATGGCCGGCCTCGAGGTCGAGGCGGGGCGGCGATGTCACGTGCACCTCCTACGTTGCCGCGCGTCAGGTGGAGGGGAAGCCCTCGTGCTCACGCACGCGCTGCGCTTGCGTCAGGTGGCGAAGCGTGTGTTGCGGCAATGCTCGGAGCCAGATGCCTACGGGAAACCGCAGCAGCGCCAGCGCGGGGGACGGAACCCGCAGGCTCGCCAGGTCGAGGCCGTCCGCTGACTGGACCACCTGCCCGAAGCTCGCCTGGACGCTCTCGAAGCGCGCGACGACGGCAGCTAGATCGAGGTCCGAGGCGGACGGCCGGTACACACTGGGGGTGCGCGTCCCGCGACCACGGCCTGGTCCTTGCGCCGACAGGAACCAACGGCCGAGCCAGCCGTAGCGGAACGGACCGGTGGCGGTCGCACCGCGCGCCTGCGCGTCGGCGATCACCGTCTGCAGCCCGGGCAGCACAGCTTCGGTCACGATGCGCACGTGGTCGAGGCACTGCGCGACCGACCAGCGCTTCGGCGCGGGGCACCAGTTCGCCTGCTGGTCGCTCAGGTCATGCACGAGCATGCGCCAGCCGTCCGTCGCGGCCTCGTGGTCGGTGCGTGCGGTCGCGAGCTCGGGATGCATGCGCGCAGTGTAAACGCGGGGCCTGGCGCAGGATGAGCTAACGGACGTCAGCGAGTCATACCCTTCGGCGCCCCCTGGATCCACCGCCTGCGCGCCGCCGAGGCCTCGACGATCTGCTCGAGTCGCCGTAACCGCGTCTCCTCACGCTTCGCAGAGAGGACCCAACCGATGGCGGTGCGTCGGTACGACGGTGACTGCGCCAGGAAGAAGGTCCAGGCCGCCTCGTCGCGCTCGCGGAAGGAGCGGGCGTAGGGCTCGGGTAGATCCTGCGGGCGCTCCTCGTACGTGTACCCGGCCAGCTCATCGGCCTTGCGCCCCTCGTACGCGGTCAGCCCGGCCGGCCGCATCCGCCCCTCAGCGATCAGCGCCTCGACCCGACCCAGGTTCACGCGGCTCCAGTTGCTCCCCTGGCGGCGAGGCGTGAAGCGGATCGTGTAGCGCTCGTCGTCGATGCGGCGGCGGAGGCCGTCGATCCAGCCGAAGCAGAGCGCCTCGTCCACGGATTCGGGCCAGGTCATCGAGGGCGTGCCCGTGCCCTTCTTGTAGTAGCCGACCCACAACTCGTCAGAGCTGGCGTGGTTCGTCTCGAGCCAGGCTCGGAACTCGGAGGGCGAGCGGAAGTAGATCGGGTTCATCATCCCACCTCTTCCCGGTCCCACCCGTCAGGTCGGCGTCAACTCCTGCGGCGCAGCCTCGGGCGGCACCCCTGGCGCCTGCCGGCGGGTCCAGGTGCTGGTGCAGGGGATCTTGGTCAGGTCGGCGCGGTGCGCGTACCGCCGAGCCACGTCGGTCACCTCGCAGAGCAAGCCTTCCGAGAGCGTCGTAGGCCGCAACCCCATGTCGAGGAAGAGATCGTTGACAACGTGCAGATCGTTCTCCGCCGCCTCGTTGCGCGGGTTCGGAACGAACTCCACGTGCGCACCAGTCGAACCCGCCACCAACTGCGCCAGATCACGCACACGATGCGTCTCCGTCATCTGGTTCAGGATCCGCACCCGCTCACCTCGCTCGGGCGGGTTCTCCAAGGCCAACTGCACACAGCGCACCGTGTCACGGATGTGGATGAACGCACGCGTCTGACCACCCGTGCCATGCACCGTCAACGGGTAGCCCACCGCGGCCTGCATCAAGAAGCGGTTCAGCACCGTGCCGTAGTCACCGTCGTAATCGAAACGGTTGATCAGCCGCTCGTCACGCAACGTCTGAGGCGTGTTCGTGCCCCACACGATCCCCTGATGCAGATCCGTGATCCGCAAGCCATCGTTCTTGGCGTAGTACGCGAAGAACAGTTGATCCTGCGTCTTCGTCATGTGATAGATCGAACCCGGGTTCGCCGGGTAGAGGATCTCCTGACGAACTCGTGTGCCGTCCTCCGTGGTGACCTCGACCGGCAGGTAACCCTCGGGGATCCTCATGCCAGCCGTGCCGTACCCATACACACCCATCGTGCCCAAGTGCGCGAGATGCACGTCCAGACCGCTCTCCACGATCGCCGCGAGCACGTTGTGGGTAGCGTTGAGGTTGTTGTCCACCGTGTACCGCTTGTGACGGCTAGACTTCATGGAGTACGGCGCCGCACGCTGCTCGGCGAAGTGCACGATCGCGTCCGGACGCTCACCGACGATCAGCTCCAGCAGACGCTCGTACTCACGCGCCACGTCAACGCGCTCGGAACCGATCGCGCGGCCACCAAGCTCCCGCCACACCCTCAAGCGCGTACCCAAAGGCACGATCGGTGTCAGCGAGTAAGCCTCCAGCTCGTGCTCTATGGCGCGACGCGAGAGGTTGTCGACGATCACCACATCGTGCCCCAGATCAGCGAGGTGCAAGGCGGTTGGCCACCCGCAGAAACCGTCACCACCCAAGATCAGGATGCGCATGCTGCACCTTAACAGCGGGACCGCTGCCACCGCTGTCGCAGCGCACCGTCTGCTGAGCGTGCCGAGGTCGCATGGTCCGCTTGCCCCGGCCGAGGCTCAGCGCTACGGACTGGGCGTATACGGCCATGCGGGCCACCCAGGCTGCAAGGATCGTGTTGTCCTCCATGGTGTAATCTTGACAGCAGGGAGGAATCTGATGGCGCTGAACATCAAGAACCCTGCCGTCGAGCGGCTGGCCACCGAAGTGGCGGGACGCCTGGGGGTCAGCAAGGCCGAAGCTGTGCGCCGGGCGCTCGAGGCGCAGTTGGAGAGGGTGGCCGAGCCGAGCCACGCGGAGCGAACCGCGCAGCTGGTTGAGTTCCTCGAGCGCGACGTGTGGCCGTTCGTTCCGACCGATGCCCTCGGCCGCGCGCCCGACAAACGCGAACGCGAACGCATCCTCGGGTACGGCGAGGAGGGCGTGTGATCGTCGATTCCAGCGCGCTCGTGGCGGTTCTGCTACGTGAGTCGGGATGGGAGCGCGTCGCTGGTGCCCTAGCGACGCCCGCCCACGTGGCTATCGGTGCGCCGACGCTGACGGCGACGGCCATCGTCCTGACCGCTAAGGGAGCACCTCCGACCCTGCTTCCGGCGGCGTTGCAGCGCACCGGCATCGAGGTCGTACCCTTCACCGAGCGTCACGCGCTCGTGGCGGGCGATGCCTACTCGACCTATGGCCGTGGCCGTCATGCGGCGTCGCTCAACTTCGGCGACTGCATGACGTACGCCGTGGCACGCTTGGCGCAGGCTCCCCTGCTGTTCGTGGGGAACGACTTCTCGCAGACGGATCTCGAACCCGTCCTCGCTACGTAGGGAGCATCGCCGGCCCCAACCGGACCGCGCCAGCGCGACTCGGTCGCCGTGATCGTCGCCACGCGGCGAAACCGTCCTCAGATCTGCGGAACCCACTCTCCTGACCCACCCGGCAACAGGTCGAAGAGAGGCCACACCGCGCAGTAGTCGTCCCCGGGTCCGAACTCGGCGCGCCCGCTGCGCGTCAGCGAACCGTCGGACGAGCGACGCAGCGCCGACACCCCCGGCAGCGAGACGCCCCCCTCGGTAGCGAACCCCAGGGCACGCGCCACCTCGCGCGTCGGGTCCGACACCATGACGAACGGCCAGCCCCGGGACGCCGCGAACTCACGCTGTACCTCGGGCGTGTCGGGTGTCATCAACACGAACGCGGAGCGCCGCGTTAAGTGGGGCAACAGGCCGACGAAGCCGTCGGCCCACAACGTGCAGTAGGCACAGGTCCGCCCCATGTTGTGCACGAGGAGCAGGTCGTCGTGCTCACCGAAGAGCTCAGACAAGCGCCGCGGCCCCTCACCCGTGCCGACCGCGAAGTCCTCTATCTGCTCCGGACCGCGACAGCGCCGCGCCGCCGACCGCTCCTCCTTGAGCGTCTCGATGCGCCGCTCCAGCTCCTCGATCTCGGCGTCGAGACGCGGGTCCGCACCGTACCTGCCAGGTCCGCGACTGCCTTCCACTCCGACCTCCTACGCTTGGCTGCG
>SKSV01000189.1 GCA_007122815.1 Trueperaceae bacterium
GCCCGCACCGCCTCGCCCTGGATCTCATCTGGCACACCCACTACGGCTGCCTCCCGCACACCCGGTATGGCAGCTAGCACGTTCTCCACCTCCACGGGTGAGACCTTCTCGCCACGACACTTGATGATGTCGTCGCTGCGCCCTATGAAGTACAGGAAGCCGTCCTCGTCGGTCTTGAAGAAATCGTGGGTGCAAAGCATGCGCTCGCCCGGGTAGGGGCCAGGAACGAGCATACGATCCGTCTCCTCAGGCAGGTTCCAGTAACCCATCATCACGTGCTGCCCGCGAACGTGGAGGACACCCGTCTCGCCTGGGGCGGAGGTGGTCCCGTCGTCGCGCAGCACGAAGGCCTCGGTGCCCGGGATCGCCTTTCCGACGGACATGTGCTTCTCGAGTACGAGTTCGGGCTCCAGGTAACAGACGCGCTTGCACTCCGTCAACCCGTACATCCGGAACACCAGCGCTTCCGGCGCCATCTCCAGCAGTCGCGGAACGTACTCGTCCGGCAAGTGAGCAGCGGTGTTGGTGATGCGTCGCACGCTCGGCAAGCTGATCGGGGTCGAGCGATGGAGCCCGAGCAGGGTAGCGAACACCGTAGGAACCCCTGGCAACACCGTGACGCCCTCCTCCCGGATCCGCTCGACGACTTGCATCGGGTACGCGAAGGACGTCTCCAGCACGAGCGTGGCGCCCATGTGGACGGCCATTAGCGCTTGATAGAGACCGTAATCGAAGGCCAACGGAAGCACGTTCAGGATGCGGTCGCTGGACGCCAGACGAAGGTACTCGCTCAAGCTGCCCTGCGCGAAGACCATGTTCGCGTGCGAGAGCATCACGCCCTTGGGGTTACCAGTGCTGCCCGAGGTGTACACCAGGGCAGCCAGGTCGAGCGGGATCACTCCGCTAGGGCTAGGCTCGGCTGGGCTGGAAGCGAGTAGGTCGTCGAGCGCGAGCGCCCCAGCGTGGGCCGAGACCGCTTGGCCCGCGCCCGCGAGGATGAGCGTGTGCAGGTGATCCAGCTCAGCACTCACCGGCGCTGCGACCCGTGCCAGCCTCACGTCGCTAACGAGCGCGCTGGCACCGGCGTCAGCCAGCACGTAGCGCAGCTTGTCGGCCTTGGTCTGCGGGTTGACGACCATGAACGCTGCCCCAGCGAGCACCGTCGCGTAGATCGCGCTGACCGCCGTGACGGAGTTCTCCAGGTAGATCGCCACCCGGTCGCCGCGGCTCACACCCTGGTCCTGCAGCGCCCGGGCGAGCCGGGCGGCCCTGTCGGCCAGCTCGGCGTAACTCACGCGCTGCTCAGCGGTGACGACCGCAGGGTGATCGGGCCGCTCCGCTGCGTGCGCCAGCAGACCATCGTGCAGCAGGCGCCGCTCGCTTGGTGGTGTCATGCCGTCTCGTCACCTCCCGCTTCCACTGCCCGCAGGTTACCTTCGTCGGCACGAGCCCCGAGTCTGACGCGACCACCGTGAACGACTCGCGTTGCCACGGCCGGTCGCGCGAGCCGCGGAGCCGAGACCAGCCGCTGGTGCAGCAGCTGCGTGGAGAGGACCCCCACCAGCGCCATCTCGTCACCTTCACCTAGGCCGGCGTCGACGTACCGCTTGCACTTCTCGACGAGCCGCCTGACCGCCTGCGGCTCGAAGTAACCCGCTGACGCCACGGCCTCGGGATCGAGCATCTCCCCGAGGTAGTCCGGAGCGCCAGGGCCGAAGAACGCACCCAGGATGGGGGCTCGGTAGGGGCGCTTGGGCCGTGACCGGATCTCATCCGGAACCAGCGGCCCGACGGCGCGACGCAGCAGGTGCTTCTCCTCGAGGTCGCGCAGGCGAAGGCGCTCGGGCAGGCTGGCAGCGAACTCGGCGACGTGGACGTCCAGGAACGGGAAGCGACCCTCGACCGAGTTGGCCATGAGCATCCGGTCACCTTGAGAGTGGAGCAAGAAGCCTGTCATGAACGTGATGATCTCGAGGTACTGGGCTTGGCCCAACGGCCCCATCTCGCCGAACTCCTCGGGCAGCCGTGCCAACAGACGCTGCTCCGGATCACCCTGCTCGGCGGCAGCGGCGCGCAGCGCCGGGCTCAGGAAGCGCAGCGCCCTGGAGGTGGTGCGGAAGCGTGGTCGATGGCTGTACAGCGGGTCGTCCAGGTCCTCGATCCCTTCCCGGAAGAAGTCGACCATGAACGCGGTTCCACGCTCACCCAAGTCGTGCGACAGGTACGGGTACACGCGCGCGAGCAACGCGGGCCGGAGCTTCGAATCGGGTTGGCGGGCCCAGAAGCGCCTGATCATGGCTTCCTGGAAGATGCCGTAGCCGGCGAAGAGCTCGTCGGCACCCTCGCCGGTCAGCACCACCTTGAAGCCCGCCTCGCGCACCGCTCTCGAGAGCCTCAGCAAGGGCCCGGGCGCGGTCCGCAGCATCGGCTTCTCGGCAGCCGCCACCACCTCCGGCAACGCCTCGGCAACGTCACCGTCGGACACCCTGATGCGCTGCAGGCGCACCCCGATGGCGTCAGCCATGCGGTCCTGGAAGTCGCTCTCATCGAAGCGCGGGTCGTCGAAACCGATGCCGAACGCTTGGAGCTCCGCGTTCGTGTGCCGCCGCGCCATGGCCGTCGTCGCCGAGGAGTCCAGGCCTCCAGAGAGGTACACGCCCACCGGCACGTCGGCCCGCAGCCGTATGCGGGTTGCCTCGTCGAGGTGCTGGCGCAGCTCTTCGGCCAGGACCTCCGGAGACTCCTTCCGCCGTCCCTCGCGCGGCGCGAAGCTGATGTCCCACCACTTCCGCGGTCGTTGCAGACCTCGTTCGTCTACCCTCACGAAGTGCCCTGGCGGGAGCTCGAACACGCCCGCGAAGGCGCTGCGGTCCGGTTGCACCGACCACAGCGTGAACGTCTCCACCAAGCCCAAAGCGTCGAGTCGTCGCTCTGCCTCCGGGTGACGCAGCAACGCCTTCGCTTCCGAAGCGAAGGTCACGTCGCCCCCCGGGCAGCTCAGGAACAGCGGCCGTATCCCGAAGCGGTCACGAGCCAGGAACAACTCGCGCGCCTCACGGTCCCACAAGGCGAAGGCGAACTCGCCGTTCAGGTGCGCGAGGCAGTCCTCGCCCCACTCCTCGAAGGCGTGCACCAACACCTCGGTGTCGGAGCGGGTGGCGAACCGGTGCCCTAGCCCCTCCAGCTCCGTCATCAGCTCGGGGTAGTTGTACAGCTCACCGTTCTGCATCACCCAGTAGCGACCGTCCTCGTTCGAGAGCGGCTGGTCCCCGCTGACGAGATCGATGATGGAGAGTCGCGTGTTGACCATCCCGAAAGGTTCGTCGAGGTAGAGCCCGACGCCGTCCGGTCCACGGTGCACCAGCTCGCCTGCCATGCTCAGCAGCAGGTCCTCGGATGCCACTCGTCCCTGCTTGGGGAAGATACCTGCGATACCGCACATGTCTCGAGAGGACCCTCCTGTCGTCGCCCCTGCCCGCGGTGCCGCCGCGACCCCCTGGCGCCTGCAGTCTAGCCTTGCGGGTGAGGAGCCTAGCCTTCGGGTGGGCAGCCTAGCCTTCCGGTGGGCAGACTAAGCCCTATGGGGCAGCCAAAGCTCTCGCCGTCCAGTCGCGCCTAGGAACCGGCTGGCACTCGATCCGCCCCTCCTGGTCGCACCATCTCGCAACCGTGACGGCTGACCCCGGATCGCGCATCCCAGCCCGTAGCATGTCAGGTACCATGATTCCCCTCTCGAACAAACCCGCACGATCGATCTACGGTTCCCGGCCCTCGAGGTCGCCGTGGTCGATGGCGGCGCTGATCGTGACGTCGTTGACGTTGGTGTTGGCTAGCTGCAGCACGCCCACCGAGCCCTCGCCAGCCGCGCCGACGATCGCCTCCTTCGCCGCCACGCCGAACGAGATCGAGCAAGGCCAAACCAGCACCCTCAGCTGGACCGTCACCGGTGAAGACACCACCATCACCATCGAAGACGGCACCAGCAGCATCCACACCACCACAGACCTGGACGCCACTCTCGAAGTCCAACCCAACACCACCACCACCTACACACTCACCGCCACCAACGAGGGCGGCGAGACCACCGAGACCACCACCATCACCGCCACCGCATCGCAGCCACCCGATCTCAGCGGGCTCACGGCTGCCACCACCACGGGAAGTCGCGTCGACCTGGAGTGGAGCGTGTCTGGCGCTGCCACCATCGAGGTGTACGCGGCCGCCTCGAGCTCTCCGAGCGCCATCACGACACTGGTGGATACGCTCGGGGGAGACGTCACGAGTTACACGATGCCCATTCCCGCAAGCGACATGCAGACCGTACGCGTCTGCGCCATCGCCTTCGGTAGCGCGCAGACCTGTCTCGACACCGGCCTGACCAACGTCGTCACCAGCGCTAGCGATTACGACCCGTACCACCTGGAAGAGTTCACTCCAGAACCCGAGATCCCCGGCAGCTTACGGGCCGTGATCAGGTACGCCGCTCCTGGAGACGTCATCGGCTTCGCTTCGGACATCGACCACATCCAGATCCACGGCGTCGACCTGCTTCCGGTCTCCGACGTCTGGCAGGACGCACACCTGATCTTGAACGAGAACGTGACGATCAGCGGGCCGGCCGGCGAACCGGTGACTCTGGAGGGGATCAGCGCCTGGTCGGCAGGCGACCCGGGTCTCGCGTTCACCTACCGCTCCAGGATGATCTACGTGGTAGAGGGCTCGACCGTGGTGCTGGACAACCTCGTGATCACCGGCGGGACCTTCATCTACAAGGGCGGGGGGATCCGCAACGACGGTACGCTGACCGTGAGCAACAGCATCATCACCGCGAACCGTGCCTGGGAGCACGGTGGAGGCATCTGGAACAACACCACGGGCAACCTGAGCGTGCTGAACAGCCAGATCACCGAAAACCGGGCGTTCACCACGGACAGCGAACTCGCGCAGGGTTCGTACTCCATCCGGGGCGGCTACGAGATCTCGATGGGCGCTGCGGGCCAAGGAGGCGGTATCTACAACGAGCCCGGTGGCACGTTGACGATGGACGAATCGAGCGTCCTGGAGAACGAGTCGCGCTACGAGGGCGGCGGCTTCTTCGTAGCGGC
>SKSV01000333.1 GCA_007122815.1 Trueperaceae bacterium
AGAGCGCCCACGGGAACACCCCGCACCCGAGCGCCCGGTTCGAGCGCGGACAATGCACCACCACGCAACCCGAACGCGCCACCAGACGCACGTCCTCCTCGTCGACCTCCACCATGTGCACCAGGCTCGGCCGGGCCGCGAGCACGCCGAGGTCGTGCAGGTAACGCAGAGGGCTGACGCCCGGCGCACGCCAAGCGCTCAACGCACCCGCCAACGCCTCCCGAAGTGCCCCAGTGCCGCGCATGAAGAGCTCGGCCTCGCCCCGCGACTCCGCCACGTGGATCTGCATCGGCAGGCGCAACTCACGCGCCAACACGGCGAGGCCGCGCAGCAGCGGCGCGCTGACGCTGTGCGGAGCGTGCGGCGCTAGACCCACGCGCATACCGTGTGGGCGCTGCCACGAGAGGAAGCGCTGCAGGCGCTCGCGCTCGCGCCCCAGGATCGTCTCGGCGTCGCCAGGGTCAGGCCCGATCACCTCCCAGAAGGCCACCCCCTCCAGGTCGCTGGCGCCCAGCCAGCGCGCCATCACACGCTCATCGGTCACCACGTCACCGAAGCGTTCGACGCCTGCTCCTTTCAGCGCCGCGAGTCCGCGCTCGGCTGCGGCGAGACCCCGACCGCCGGCGCGCGAGCGCGCGATTACCGCCTGCACGAAGCCCTCGTAGCTCCCGGGCGTCAGCGGCATGTCGCTCAGGTCCAGGTGCGTGTGAGCGTTGACCGGTGGCGGCGCCAGCACGCGCCGGTGCGCCGCGGGAAGGGCGTCCGGGAAGCGCTCGCGCAAGCGTTCGAGCGACTCCACGGCTATCACCGTGCGCCCGCCGTCGGGCCTGCGCTGCACCACCACACCGGCGTCTTGCTGGGCAGCTCCGATGCCCCCGTAGACGACGTCAGCGCTCCACAGCTCGCGTCCGAGGCTGCCCGGCTCCCCGGAGCCCGGCGGCGAACCCGTTGCCACGCCGCGCTCCCTAGCTCGCCGGCTCAGGCGCTCGCCGCGCCAGCGGCGCCGGCGACCGGACTCGCTGGCTGAGGCCCGGGATCGGGACCCAGGAGTGCGCTCACGTCCGGCACGCGGACGATGCGGTAAAGGCTGTCACGCTGCCTCGGCTCGAAGCCGGCGTCGACGATCTGACGCACCAGCTCACGCTCGGGTGTGGCGCGGTTGCGCGCACCCGCCTGCGAGACCACGTTCTCTTCCAGCATGGTGCTCCCGAAATCGTTGCAGCCGGCGAAGAGCGCTGTCTGAGCGACCTTGTAGCCCATGGTCGGCCACGACGCCTGATGGTTGACGACGTTGTCCAGGATCAGGCGCGCCGCGGCGACGTTCTGGAGGTACTCGAAGGCGCCGGCTCCAGGCGCGCGGCCCTCGATGCGCACGCCCCTGGTCTGCAGCGTCCAGCTGATGAACGCCGAGAAGCCGTTGCCGTGACTCGCCAGGGCACGGTCCTGGGCGTCACGCAAGCGCAGCAGGCTCGCCACCCGCTGCGCTCTCGTCTCCCCGAAGCCGATCACCATCGTCGCGGTCGTGTACAAGCCGAGCGCCTGTGCCTCAGCCATTACGTCGATCCACTCGCCCGCCGCGATGCGCGCGGGCGACACGTGGCGAGCATGCCTGACCTCGTCGACGAGCATCTCGCCACCACCGCCCGGCAACCCATCGAGACCCGCCGACTGGAGCTCCCTCAGGACCTCCCGGGTGGACATGCCCGTCAGCTTGGACATGCCTTTGATCTCCTCAGGGCTGAAGGCCTCGACCCGAATCGAAGCATGGCGCTCGCGCAGATGAGCGAGCAGGTCGAGGTACCACTCGAAGGGCAGGTAGGGGTTGACGCCACCTTGCATCAGGATGCGTGTGCCCCCGACCGCTTCGAGCTCGCGCACCTTCTCGGAGATCGCCGCGAAGCTGAGCGTGTAGGAGTCTTCCTGGCGGCGCGTGCGGTAGAAGCCGCAGAAGGAGCAGCCTACGTTGCAGACGTTCGAGTAGTTGATGTTCCGATCGATCAGGTAAGTCACCACCGTAGCGTCCGTAGCTGCCAGGCGCGCTTCGTGCGCCGCTCCCGCCAGCTCGAAGAGGGGACGACCGTAGAGCGCCACGGCCTCGTCCGCCGAGAGGCGTTGCGCTTGGGCGGACAGTGCCGAGTCGCTCATCAAGCCGAGTCTATCAACCTGGGGCGGCGCCTAGGGTCGCCGGAAATGAGGCGTCCTGGACAGGTCCCTTGAACTGTGTACCAGCTTACGGTGTGCGGCGTAGAATGGCTACGATGCCGCCTCCGGCCGACACACCCGACTCAATCAGCCCTTGGCGCGGAGTGTTCGAGCGCGTGCGCCGGGTGGCCGCCAACGAGCGCGACGGACACGGCGTGATCGGCAGCATCAACTGGTTGCGCTTTCACATGGAGAGCCGCGGAGCCAACCCGAACGTGGTGCGCAACATCATCTACCGCGACAAGGGCAAGCTGCACGACAAACGTGTGCTGTTCGAGATCCTGAACGACCTCTGGACCAGTCGCAACGAGCAGCCGCTCCAGGTGCCCGAGCTGCAGGCCCTGCTCTCGCCCGGCAGCGGTCAGGACCAGGAGGTCTTGCAGCTCCTGGGCCGCGAGAAGCGCCGCGCCTACCGTGCGTTCGTCCAGGGCGTGCGCGGTGGGTCGTACCCCAAGCTGGTCATCACCGGGCGCCCGGGCTCGGGCAAGACACTGCTCTCGGATTACATCCAACAGGCGCTCGAGACGCCGCCGATGGCGGCGGATCGCGTGGTGCGGCTGGAGTTCCTAGGCACCGACGTCGCCACCGCGTTGGAGCGCTTGGGCAGCGCCTTGGGAGTTCCGCTCGAATCGCTCGAGGCGCGGCTCGTCAAGGTCGGTACCTCGAGCGCCTTCGCCGTGCAGGCGGACGCCCAGGCCGACGTCGCGCGCTTGCTGCTCGATGCCGCACGGCACTTCGAGGGCTCGCAGGTCCTGCTCCTGCACGTCTCGCAGTCGCTCGGCGGTCAGGACACCTTGGCTCATACGGCGCTGCGGCTGAACACCCCGGACGTGCCGAGAGTATCGGCATCGGAATGGCTTTGGCTGTCGCTCTTCGAGCCGCTCTCTCGCATGGCTTCATGCTCGGTGCTCGTCTCGATGACCGACCTCCCCGCACGAGCGGCGCAGAGGCTCGGGCCGTTCGAGGGGCCGATGAAGCTCACACCTCCCACCACGGCCGAGGCGCGGCGCTTCGTGCGCGCCAGGCTGCCGGGCGCCTCGCCCGCCGACCAAGAGGAGATCGTGCAGCGCGCCGGACGCTCCTTCGAGGAGCTGCGCACGCTGACCTTGCTCGCCGAGATCCGCGGGCCCGACGCCGATGCCGCCGAGCACGTGAGCGACCAGTCGATCACCCAGCTCTCGCACCTCGTCGCGACCTGCTCCGATGCCCGCCTGCGTGGCTTCCTCACCAGCTTGGCGGTGCTCTCGCTACCGGAGTTCCCGCAGTTCGCAGCCGAAGCGCTCGCGGCCCTGAGGCCCACCGAGCAGCGTGAACTGAACCAGCTCGAGAGCGCCTTCCTAGACCCCGTGCCCGGAAAACGCTCGCTCTACCGCTGCTTCTCCCGTCGGCTCGCGAAAGGGCTCCGGGAGACGCTCGCCGAACGAGACCCGCAGAGCTACCGCGAGCAGCACGCCGAAGCGGCGCTGTGGCATCGGCGTGCTGCGCACGACGACGCGACCGGAGAGGCTGCCAGGCGCTACCTCAGCCACCTGTTCGAAGCGCGGGACTGGGACGCGCTCGGCGCCTGGATGGCCGAGCACCGCACCCAACAGTCGCTCGTTCGGCGCGTCTGGGTGGCCGCCAGCGCCGAGCTTCCCGAAGGGCCAGAGCTTCGACGCCTGGCGCTCCAGGTCGCGAGGCACTACGTGGCGCGCGGGAGCTACCAACACCGCGATGCCCGTGACGCTTTCGCGGTGCTGTCGACGTCGGAAGACACCGACGTGCGCGTGTGGACCGCCCTACAGCGCGTCGAGGGTTTGGTACTCCAGGGGCACCTGGACCAGGCCGAGGCGCTGCTGAGCTCGTTGGCCCAACCTGGCGCCGCACGCCTGCAAGCCGAGGCGGCGCTGGCTCGCGCGAGCATCGCGCGCTGGCGCGGATCGCTGAGCGAAGCCGAACGCCTGGTGACCGCGGAGGTCAACGCGAGCTTGCGCCGCGCGAGCGACGACCCCGAGACGCTCCGGACGCGCGTGCGCGCGCGCATGTGGAGCGGTCTGATCGCCAAGGACCGCGGTGAGCTCTCGAACGCCCTCGCCTGCTTCGAGCTCGACCAGGAGGCCGACGACCTCATGGCCGCCCGCATCGCCTTCCAACGGGGTGACGTGCTGATGCGACTGGGGCGCTTCGATGCGGCGCTCGCGGCGTTCGACACCGCCGTGGAGTTGGCCCAGCGTTCCGAGGCGCTCGTGGCGGAGCAGACGCGATACCTGACGCGTCGCGCCACCCTGCGCCGCCGGCGTGGCGAGCTCGAGGCTGCCGCAGCGGACTTCGCTGCGGCCAGGGACGTGCTCCAGGGGGTCGGGTCTGCTGCGGCCGAGGCCCAGGACGAACTCGCTGACGAGACTGAGCACGGCTTCTGGGCCGCCCGCGTCGACGACGAAGCCAGCCTCAACCTGCTCGCGCTCGGTCGCTACGACGAGGCGCTCCAGCTACTCGAGCGCAACGTCCAACGCTTCCGGCGCCACGCGCGCGCTCAGGGCGTCGACGGCGCTTACCGCGTGTTGCGCAGCACCGTGCACCTGAGCGTGGCGTACGGATGCCGCGGCGCTCGGCAACCGCTGAGACGGCCGTTCGCCATCGGCCCGGCGCTGTCGCGTGACGACCTCGATCTGGTACACGCCCGCGCCTTGGCGGAGCACGTCATCGCGTGCGTGGAGTCGGCCGGCGATGGCCTGCGCCTGGGTGCGCTGTACCGCGACGCTCTGCTCTCGGCGAACCTATTCGCCCGCGACGGCGAGACCTCGCTAGAACTCGCGTTGCGTGCCCTCACCTCCTCCAGGTACCCGTACCAGCGTGCTCAGGCGCACTCCCACGCGGCGGTCGGCGCGCTGCGCTGCGGCGACGCGGC
>SKSV01000314.1 GCA_007122815.1 Trueperaceae bacterium
CATCCCTCCTTAGCCTGTGGGCCGCTGACGGTGCTCAGCGCAGCACCCGAGGACGGTGCCCTCAGCCCAGCGCCGCCCCGAGCGCCAGCAGAGCCTCGGCGCGCTGCAGCTTGCTCGCGCCCGCCGGCGTCAGGGTCACCGCGCGTTCCAAGCGCTCGGCGACCTCCTGGAGCTCGCTGAGCTCCACGCCGTCGGCGGCTTCGATCTCCGCCTCGCGGAAGAGCGCCTCGCGCTCGGCGCCGGGGTAGCGCGCCGAGACCTCGTCGAAACAGAGCTCAGCGACCTTCACGTCGCCCTTGCGCAGGACGAAGACGCGACGCTCGGTGCGCACCTCGACCTGCGCGACGAGGCGCCGCGGCTCAACCGGCGTCAGCTGCGCCAGCCGCTCCAGCAGCTCCGCGGGCCAGGCGCCGTGCTCGCCCAGCGGCAGCTCGAGCTCCTCGCGCTCGAACGCGGCACCGTGCCCACTCGCGACGCTCTTCAGGGTGGCCAGGCGCCGCCCGTCGACCTCGCGGCGCCTGAGCGCCACGCCGGCCGCGCGCAATGCGAACTCCGCGGTGTCCACGTAGACGTCGCGCTGTTGACGCGTCCCGCCGGCCTCGAGGCGGTAAGCGGAGCCGCGCATGGCGTCCTCTAGCACCTCGTCGGCGGGGGGTGGGTCCAGCAGGGAGAAGCGCAGCTCGCGTTCCACCCGCCCAGTCTACGCGCACGCCGGCGCGCGCCCCCGTCCGGGACTATCGCCTGCGGGAGCGGCTGCGGGGTGCGTGCTAGACTCCCCGTCACGAGCGTCACCAGCGTGTGCCGCGCGCCGCGCGCGTAGCTGCCGACGCGGCACTACAGCCAAGGGAGTCACACAGATGCCGCAGATCAGAAACGTCGCCGTCCTCTCCCACAGCGGCGCCGGCAAGACATCGCTCGTCGAAGCGATGCTCTACCGAGCCGGCGCCATCACGACGTTGGGCTCCGTCGAAGATGGCAACACCGTCTCGGACGTGACGCCCGAGGAGAAACGCCGCAAGATCAGCATCTACTCCGGCATCCACCCGTACGAGTGGAAGGGATCGCACTTCAACGTCATCGACACGCCCGGCTACGCCGACTTCGTGGGCGAGATCCGTGGCGCACAAGCGGCGGCGGACGGGGTGCTCATCGTCGTGTCGGCGGTCTCGGGCGTCGCCGTGGGCACCGAACGGGTGCACTCGTCCTCGTTCGAGCGCGAGCTCAACACCATCTTCGTCGTCAACAAGATGGACCGCGAGAACGCCGACTTCTTCCGCACCATGTCCTCGATCGAGGACTCCCTGGCTGGCAACATCGCCGCCATCCAGATCCCCATCGGACAAGCGGAGGACTTCCGCGGGATCGTCGACCTCATCGAGATGGTCGCCTACACCTGGCCCGAAGGCGAGCCCGTGAAGGGACCCATCCCCGACGAGGCCGAAGGCATGGCGCGCGAGTACCGCGAGCGGCTCGTCGAGTCGGTCGTGGAGACCGACGACGAACTGATGATGGCCTACCTCGAGGACCAGGACCTCGACAACGAGCGGCTCAAGCAGGCCTTCTTCAAGGCGGTCCGGGCCAACACCCTGCAGCCGGTGCTGATGACCTCGGCGCTGAAGCTCATGGGCGTCACCCTACTGCTCGACTTCATGAACGAGGGCGTGCGCACCGTGGAGGACCACCGCACGCTGCGCGTGGAGCGGGGCGAGATGCCACCGCTCGGGGTCGAGGGACCGTTCGTGGCGCGGGTGTTCAAGACCGTCATCGACCCGTACCTCGGCAAGGTCTCGATGATGCGGGTGCTCTCCGGCTCGCTCAAGGCGGGCTCACCGCTGCGTGACGTCACCCAGGACGCTGACCTGCGCACCGCGCACCTGTACGTGCCCAAGGGCAAGGACTTGAGCGAGGTCAAGCAGCTCGACGCGGGCATGATCGGCGCGATCACGAAGGCCGACCCCGTGCGTACGGGCGACACCTTGGCCGCGCCCGGCGTCGACGTGCTGCTCTCCCACATCCGCATGCCGAAGCCGGTCATGGCGCTCGCCCTGAAGCCGCAGACGCGCGCGGACGACGACAAGCTCAGCGAGGGCCTCAGCAAGCTGCTAGACGCCGACCCCACGCTGCAGCTCGTGCGCGACCCCGACACCCACCAGACCGTGCTGTGGGGTATGGGGCACGTGCACCTCGAGGTCGCCACCGGGGTGCTCTCCGAGCGCTTCGGCGTCAACGTCGACACCACGCCGCCGAAGATCAGCTACCGCGAGACCATCACCAACGAGGGCGACGCGCGCTACCGGCACAAGAAGCAGACCGGCGGCGCGGGTCAGTTCGCTGAGGTGGCGCTGCGAGTGGAGCCCATGCCGCGCGACGGCGGTGAGGAGTTCGATTGGGCCGTCGTGGGCGGCACCATCCCCACCAACTTCCAGTCGAGCTGCGAGAAGGGTTTCCGCGCCGCGCTGGAGAAGGGCCCTCTGGGCTTCCGCGTGGTCGACGTGAAGGCCGTCGTGTACGACGGCAAGGACCACCCGGTCGACTCGAAGGACGTGGCCTTCCAGGTCGCCGCGGGAGAGGCCTTCAAGGAGGCCAGCTCCAAGGCGCAGCCGGTGCTGCTCGAGCCCATAGCGCTGGTGAAGGTGCGCGTGCCCGACCGCTACACCGGTGACGTGATCAGCGACCTGAACGGCCGCCGCGGGCGCATCCTCGGCATGGAGTCCGAGGGCACCGTCGCCGTGGTCAGTGCGCACGTGCCGATGGCGGAGCTGCAGAGCTACTCCGCTGACCTGCGCTCGATGACCGGCGGTCGCGGCGCCTTCTCGCTCGCTTTCGACCGGTACGAC
This sequence comes from Trueperaceae bacterium, assembly GCA_007122815.1. GTDB lineage: Bacteria > Deinococcota > Deinococci > Deinococcales > Trueperaceae > CSSed10-48. The sequence goes on from SKSV01000314.1 coordinate 2,838, forward strand.
CACTGCCCGCAGCACGTGGCGCAGCGTGTGATGGCCGAGCAGGAGGCGGAGCAGGCGGCCAGCTAGGCGTCACGGCCGCACCGCCGTCAGGTTGCGCGCAACCTTGGGCTACGCGCAACCTCTGGCCACGCCTAACCCGAGGCGAGCGCAGACAACTGCTTGGCGACGTCCCGAGCCAGTTCGCTGCCGAGCTCCTCGGCCTCGCGCGCCTCTCCAGACACGAAGGCCTGTAGCGTGGTGTGCTCCGCCGCGACGGCGCCGAAGAGCGTCAACTCGCCTTCGTCGCTCACGGTAGCCAGCGCGCCTAGCGCTTGGCCGGGCAAACCCGCCGCGAAGGCGCGTTCGGCGCGCACGCGGTCGTACGAGTGGCGGTGCTGCAGCGTGTAGCCGACCTCGCCGGCGAGGTCGTCGTCGCTTCGGGCGACGAGCGCCAGGCAGCCTTGACCAGGAGCGGGGGGCAGCGCCTCTGGCTCCAGCAGGACGCGGATGTGATCGCGCCGCTCCATCATGATCAGCGTGGAGGCGGGCAGCACGAGCAGGTCCAGCTCCCCGATCGCCAGGCGACCGAGAGCGCCGTCGACGTCGCTGCCCACGATCTCGGTCTCGCCCACAGCGAACCCCGAACGCAGGAACGGCACGTCGCGCGAGGCGCCGACGCCGACCCGGGCGCCCTCAGGTAAGGCGTCGAGGCTGAGCGTGCTCTTGCTCACCAGCGCGAGCCGCGGTTCCACCCTCTTGGTGACCGCCACCAGGGTCACGCCCTCCGGAAGCACTGCGCGCAGGCCCTCGCAGGCCACCACGCCGAGCCCGATCTTGCCGTCGGTGAGCGCCTGGAGCACAGGATCGGCGTCGTCCGTCGGTGCGCCCGAGAGCGTGCGCAGCGCGAGCTGCACGTCCGGCCACTCGGCGGTGAGGTCTGAGAGAACGGTGCGCGCCAGACGTATGGCGAGCGCGCCGTCACGATGGCCCAACAGGATGCGTGCCATAGGCTCTTTTGTATCAGACCGGAGCACCGGGCGCGCGGTGAGCGCCCGGGACGACCCCGTTCAAACGTTCGACACCGCCGCCCGCAACGCCTCGACGCGGTCGCAAGCCTCCCAGCTGAAGCCGTCACGGCCGAAGTGCCCGTAGGCGCTGGTGGCGCGGTAGACGGGTCGACGCAGGTCTAGCTGACGGATGATCGACGCCGGTCGCGCGTCGAAGACGTCCGCGATGGCGCGCTCCAGGGTCTCTTCGGGGACGCTGCCGGTGCCGAACGTGTCGACGTACGCCCCGACCGGCTTCGCGACGCCGATGGCGTAAGCGAACTGCACCTGGCAGCGGCGAGCCAAACCGGCCGCGACCACGTTCTTCGCGACGTACCGGGCGTAGTAGCTGGCGCTGCGGTCGACCTTGGTGGGGTCCTTGCCGCTGAACGCCCCGCCGCCGTGCGGCGCGGCGCCGCCGTAGGTGTCCACCACGATCTTGCGGCCCGTGAGGCCGGCGTCGCCCTGGGGGCCTCCCACCACGAACCGGCCGGTGGGGTTGATGAACGAGCGCATCCGCACCCCGCGCAGCGCCTCGGGAACGATCGCGTCGATGACGAGGCGCTCGACGTCGGTGCGCAGCTGCGCTAGGTCGACGTCGGGGTGATGCTGCGCCGACACCACCACGGCGTCCACGTAGGCGGGCCGTTCACCGTCGTACGCGACGGTCACCTGAGCCTTGCCGTCAGGGCGCAGGTAGGGGATGGTGCCGTCCTTGCGCACCTCCGCGAGTCGCATGGTGAGCGCGTGCGCGAGCGTGATGGGGAGAGGCATGAGCTGCGCGGTCTCGTCGGAGGCGTAACCGAACATGATGCCTTGGTCGCCGGCCCCCTGGTGGCTGTCCTCGTCCTCGTCGTCCGAGTCGAAGGCCTTCTCGACGCCGCGGGCGATGTCCGGCGACTGCTCGTTCAGGGCTATGAGCACGGCGCTGTGGTCGGCGTCGAAGCCGTAGGTGGCGTCAACGTAGCCGACCTCGCGGACCGTCTGGCGCACGATCGCCTGGAGATCGACGTAAGTGTCAGTCGTCACCTCACCGGCCACCAACGCCAGGCCGGTAGTGAGCATCGTCTCGCACGCCACGCGGGCCACGGGATCGCGCTCCAGGATCGCGTCGAGGACGCTGTCGGAGATGCGGTCGGCGAGCTTGTCGGGATGGCCTTCGGTCACCGACTCCGAGGTGATCAGCTTGCGTGGGTGCGTCACGGCTTCCTCCAAGCCGACGCCG
>SKSV01000225.1 GCA_007122815.1 Trueperaceae bacterium
CCCGCGTCCATCACGATCACCTGCCGGTGCTCCGACATGGTCTGCACCAGAACGTCGGCGTCGACGATCGGAACGGGGTGCGCCGCCGCCACGGCCGCGGGTGGAACCGCGATGCCGAACGAGAGCAACGTCGACGAGGGGAGGCGCAGCAGCGCCCTGGCCGCGCGGAGCGCGCTCAGCAACACGATCACGAAGGCGACGCCCTCCGCCAGACCGGCGACGTTGAACACCCGGAACCCGAGCAGTCCCTGACGACCGAGCGCCAAGTGAAGCAGCCAGGCCGCCAGCAGGGCCAGAGCCAGCGCGGTGAGGGTACCGATCAACCCCCTGGAACGCAGTTGCTCCGGCCGCCTCACCCGTGCCCCCGCAGCGCCGCCATGGGCTGGCCTTCGCGGGCGGAGGGCTCGAGTTGGCTCGGATCGTCGATGTCGGTCGCGATCCCAGCGTCGTCGCTCACGAAGACCCGCGCCTGTGCCCCGAGCAGCCGGCTGACGCGCGCCTCGACACGCTCGAAGCTCGCGCGGCCCGTCAAGAGGGCCCAGACGAGGTCCAGACCGACGAGGGCCGCGAGGCGCCACGGCGCCTTGCGGGCGGCGAACGCCTTGTCCATGAGGGGCAAGAGAGCCGTCACTACACCCGGCTTGAGCAGCACGGCGTTGCCGCCGGTGAAGCGCCCGTCGCGCAGCTTCACGAAGGTGCGCCGCTGCTGCGGGAAGGCCGCGTTGGCGGTCTCGGCCGCCACCACCGGGTAGACCAGGTCGACGTCGGGCGCCTCGGTGAGGTACCCGCGTACGCCCTCGGCCCGCCACCAAGGGATGTCGGCAGTGACGATCAGCAAGCGCTCCTCGGGCTCGCCCAGGGCCAGACCCGTGCCCAACCCCATGGCGAGCGAGTCGACCATGCGGAGCCCGGCAGGCACCACGTGGTCGACCAGCGGTCGCACGCCTGGGTCGCTGGGTCCCACGTAGATGACTCGCCCTATCACACCTGAGTCGCGCAGGGCCGAGAGCACGTAGGCGGCCATCGGCGCACCGTCGAGAGGAACCAGGGCCTTAGCGGCTACGCCGGCGCTGCTGGCGACACGGTCGGCGGCGCCGCCGCCGGCGAGGACCACCGCGGTCACGGAAGCGTGCGGGTCTGTCATGCAGCTACATGCTACGACGGCACGCGACTCCGTGACGAACGAAGCTCGGGCGAAGCTCGCCCCGCCCGGCGAAGAACCCGGGCGGGGCGAGTAGAGCGTCCATCCCGCTCTAACGGGGGGACAGCGTGTTCAGCCGTGAAGCGCGCGCGTCATCGGCGCGACTGGGAGACGCGCTGGACGACGGTGCGGCCGGCCTCTATGCGAACGATCTCCCGGTACGTCTCGTACCCGGGTGCGAGCACCACGAGCTCCACGCGGCCCGGTTCCAGTTCGGAGATCACCAGGCGTCCCGTGCCAGAGGCGAGGCGGCCCACCTCATGCCCGTCGATGAAGACGCGCGCGTTGCCGACGTTGCCCACGACCTCGAGCGTACCGGCCACACGCCGCAGGACCTGGTTCACCTCGGTTGTGCGGCCCTCACGGACGGTGAACCTCACCGTCTCGGTGCCGTAGCCGGGCAGCTCGTAACGTGCTGAGTAAGTGCCTGGCAAGAGCTCGATCGGCCCGGTAGGGGTGCTTCCGATGAAGCGGCCTTCGACGTACAAGTCAGCGCCGCGCGGGTCGCTGGTGAAGTTAGCCCTACCCTCGCGCACCACCGGCCTGAGGTTGAAGTTGACGTCCGTGATTGCGCCGGGACGCACCTGGACGCGCCGGCTCTCGCTCTGGAAGCCGTCTAGCTCGACCTCCACGGTGACGTTGCCCGGCCTGTCACCCCACACGACCGGCGTGAAGCCGGCGAAGTCGCCGTCGACCCTCACCTCGGCGCCGCGCGGCGTCGACTCGATCGCCAGCGATCCGTACGCTGCTTGCGCCGGGGCGCGGCCCACGTAGTAGAGCGCGGTGGAGGTCACCCACTCCTGCTGTGGGAGGGGTCGAACCACGATCGAGAGGGCCCGTGCGAAGCCCTCCTCACCGATCTGCGAGGTCGCCTGGAAGTCGCGCTCCGTCGCGAAGCGCGCCAGGGTCCGCGTATCCAGCTCGGACTTGGACGCGACCGCGATGACCTTCGCGAGACCCGTAGGGGGATCGATCACGAAGCTGTAGCGGGCATCTCGAGGCGGGAAGTATGCGGTCCGGTTCGCCCGCAGGAAGTTGTCGCGGCCGGCGTCATCGAAGCGGTTGGGCAATATCTGGACGACCTCGCCACCCGCGCTGATGCTGAACAGGTAGACGAAGGCGTCCTCTGCGACGCGAACGCCGATCTCGATCGAGTCGCCGACTGCGTAGCTCGGCGCCGACCTGCCGCTCGGGTCGCGGTCGACGAAGACCTCGACGTCGAAGGCAGGCTGCGGGTTGACCACTATGGCCCTGGGACTGATGACGATGCGCTGTGCTGCGGCTGTCGCCAGCGCCGCGAAAACCAATGTAAGGGCGAGCGCGATGCGTAAGCGATGCATGCGGCACCTCCTTGACCCCTACGGTACCAGCGCTTCCCCCTGTTTCTCAGTGTGAATGCCCTGAAGCCACCTTCATGCCGCCGACGATGGCCCTCACCTAAGCGGGCGATACTGGCGTCATGAGCGAACCACACGACCCCGGGACCCACGTGGCGGTCCCGCCATACACTTCCGAGACGCGGCGTTGGCAACGCGCTCGCCGCCCAGCTGAGGTAGCCGCCGCCATCGCCGTTGCCCTGCTGGTGGCGGCCTCCGCAGTGGCGATCGCGTTGCTGTTGATCGCGGGAACCGCACGCGCGCAAACGCTCTCGGCCGACTCGGTCCTGCAAGAACTGGAGGCGCGAGCGCGCGACCTCCACGACATCACCTTCCTGCTCGAGGGCGAACTGCGTGACGAGGCTGGCCAGCGCATCGCCGTCGAGATCGAGGTCATGGCGATCCCGTCGCTGAGCGCGGCGAGCCTGTACATCATCCAGCCGGACGCCTTGGCCGACAACATGGTGGTTCTTGAGGGCGAAGAGGTGCGCAACTACACCTTCCTCACCCACCAGGTGGCGCTCTACGACAGCGACGACCCCGAGGCCTTCGGCGGGCTCTTCCCAGAAGGCCAGGCCTTCGCGCTCGACCTAGACCTCGGCAGCGTGTTCGAGGGCTGGGACGTCGAGGTGAGCGAGGTCGAGCCCGGCTCGGACGGCGACGTCTACACCCTGCGTTTCGACAACCTCGAGGCCGGCGCCGCGATCCATCACGTGATGGCCGTGATCGACTCGAGCGGCTGGCTTCCGGTCAGGCTGGTCTTCTACGCGAGCGAGACCGAGCTGTTCGCGGACCTGAGGCTGGTAGGGGTGCAGGTGGACGCAGGGCTCGACGTGCACGAGGTCACCTGGATCCCCCAGGACGCAGAGGTCCTGGACCGCCGCCGCTGAGACCGCGTCGCTGAGCCCGCCGCCGCTGAGGCCCCGCCGCCCGCACCGCATTCCGGCCGCCTTCCGGCCGCAGTTCGGGCCCCGCCCGCGCGCAGCCCAACTCACACCTCCCCGCATTCGGCCGCAGTTCGGGCCCCGCCCGAACTGCAAGCCGTTGAGGTGGGGCGCTTTGCGCCCCACCTCAACGGCCGAGCATCCCCTCCGGCACCACCACCGCATCGAACGTCGCCTCGTCGAGGTAGCCGAGCGCGAGCGCGGCGGCCTTGAGCGTGGTCCCTTCGCGGTGGGCTTTCTGGGCGATCTCGGCGGCCTTGTAGTAGCCGATGTGTTCGTTGAGCGCGGTGACGAGCATCAGCGAGGCTTCGAGGTGGGCTCTGGCGCGCTCGGGATCGGGTTCGGCGCCGGTGATGCAGTGGTCGGTGAAGGAGGCGCTGGCGTCTCCGAGCAGGCGTGCGCTGCGTAGGAGGTTGAGGGCCATGACCGGCTTGAACACGTTGAGCTGGAAGTGGCCGTGGGTGCCGGCGACGCTGATGGCGGTGTCGTTGCCGATGACCTCGGCGCAGACCATCGTCAGGGCTTCGGCTTGGGTGGGGTTCACCTTGCCGGGCATGATCGAGGAGCCGGGTTCGTTCTCCGGGAGGCGCAGCTCGCCGATCCCGCAGCGGGGTCCTGAGGCGAGCAGGCGCACGTTGTTGGCTACGTGCATCAAGGAGACCGCCACGCGTTTGAGGGCGCCGGAGGCTTCGACGATGGCGTCGTGGGCGGAGAGCGCCTCGAACTTGTCGTCGGCGCTGCGGAAGGGGTGTCCGGTCAACTCGGCGATCACCTCGGCGACGCGTTCGGCGAAGCCGCGTGGTGCGTTGAGGCCGGTGCCGACGGCGGTACCGCCGAGGGCGAGCTCATAGAGGTGGGCGAGGCTCTGCTCGATGACTTTGGTGCCTTTGGCGACTTGGGTGGCGTAGCCACCGAACTCTTGCCCGAGGGTGACGGGGGTGGCGTCCATGAGGTGGGTGCGGCCGATCTTGACGATGTCGTCCCAGGCGGATGCTTTCTCCGCGAGGGCGGCCTGCAGCCTGCGCAGCTCCGGGATGGTGTGCCGAACTAGCGCCTCGACCGCGGCGATGTGCATGGCGGTCGGGAAGGTGTCGTTCGAGGATTGTGAGCGGTTGACGTCGTCGTTGGGGTGCAGGACGGCTCTGCTGCCGAGCGCGGCGCCGGCGAGGGCGGCGGCGCGGTTGGCGATGACTTCGTTCACGTTCATGTTGGATTGGGTGCCGGAGCCGGTCTGCCACACGACCAGCGGGAAGTGCTCGTCGAGCTCGCCGCGGAGGATCTCGTCGCTGACCTCGGCGATGGCGTCGGCTTTCTCGCGCGGGAAGTCGGTGAGTTCGGCGTTGGTCAGCGCAGCAGCCTTCTTGAGCACCGCGAAGGCTCGCACGATCTCGATGGGCATGCGCTCGCTGCCGATGCGGAAGTTCTCGAGCGAGCGCTGCGTCTGGGCGCCCCAGTAACGGTCGCTGGTCACGCGCACCTCGCCCATGGTGTCCTTCTCGATCCGGTGTTCGCTCATGCGCCGATGCTACCCCCGGCGCCCGCCACGTGCGGCCGCCGAG
>SKSV01000295.1 GCA_007122815.1 Trueperaceae bacterium
CAAGGGCGGCGGGCGAGCGGCCGCGCGGCGAGAGGCGGAGCGCAAGGGTGCCAAGCGAGCTGGCCGTCAGCGCAGTCGCCCGTGAGCCCCGCGGGTCCCGCGCCGGGAGGAGCACCTGGCGGCGGGCGCGTGGCGGTGGTCGTCATGGCGGCGGGGGAGGGCACGCGGATGCGTTCCCGGCTCCCGAAGGTGCTCCACGAAGCCGCCGGAGCCACGCTGCTCGCGCACGTCCTGCGAGCGGCCGAGACGCTGTCGGCAGATCACACGCTAGTAGTCGTCAGGCACGGAGCCGATCAGGTGCGGAGTGCGCTGCGTGGGGCTGCGGTCACGTGCGTCGAACAGGGGCCCTTGGACGGTACGGGAGCGGCGGTGGCGGCCACGCGCTCAGCGCTCGAAGGAGAGTGCGACACCGTCGTCGTGCTAAGCGGCGACGCTCCGCTCGTGACCGGCGCCAGCTTGCAGCGGCTCCTGAGCGCGCAGCTCGAAGCGGGGGCCGGGATGACGCTCCTGACGTACGAGGTGGACGACCCGAGCGGGCTGGGACGCGTCATCCGCGGCAGCGACGGCGAGGTGCTGCGGGTGGTGGAGGAGCGCGACGCCAGCGCCGAGGAGTCGCTGGTGCGGGAGGTGAACCCCGGCACGTACGCCTTCGACACCCACCTGTGGCCGTTCCTGGAGCGCTTGGAGGACGACAACGCCGCGGGTGAGTACTACCTGACCGACGTGGTCGAGGCGTACCGCGAGGCCGGTCACGCGGTGCGCGGAGCGCTGGCCTACGACGAGACCCGCCTGCTCGTCGGGGTGAACGACCGCGAGCAACTGGCCCGCGCCGAGCGGCTGCTGCGCGAGCGCACCGCCCGGCGCTGGCTGCGGGCGGGCGTGAGCATGCACGCCCCCGAGAGCACCGTGCTGGACGAGACCGTAGAGCTCGGGATCGACGTCGTACTGGAGCCCGGGGTGATGCTCTTGGGAGAGTGCCGGGTGGGAGAAGGAGCCCGTATAGGCGCCTACTCGGTCATGCGCGACTGCCGGGTTCAGCCCGGCGCGCGCGTCCCGCCCCACACGGTGGCTGAGGGGGGCGACTTCACGAGCGGCTAGGTGTCCGGCCGGTCCAGGAACCCCCAGTGCCGCAAGCCTTCGAGCACGCCAGCGGCGTAAGCCGCCTCTGCCACGTAGATCCCGCGGCGCCCATGCAGGTGCGCCAGCTCGGGTGAATGGTTCCCGACCACGATCCCGCGGAAGGGACCGCGGAGCATCTCCTCGTCGTTGCCCGAGTCGCCGGCCACCGCTATCCGCTCGGGCGCGAAGCCCCACTTCTGGCTCAGGAAGCGCACCGCGCGGCCCTTGCTCGCGCGCCGCGGCAACACGTCCAGGAAGGCCCCGTGCGAGTAGATGACGGTCGCCCGCAGGTCGGCGTCCTGGAGTGCCCGTTCGATCTCCGGCACGCGCTCCGGGTCACTCAGGAAGTACGAGAGCTTGAAGCGGCGCTGGGCCTCCTCCTCCTGCGGCTCGATCCCACTGAGGCCCGCCAGCAGCTCCTGCACCGCCTCGCGGTCCCACTGGTGCTGCAAGTGGCGCGCGAAGCCGTCGTCCGGGAGCCAGTGGCGCTCGTCGGGGTCGCCGGCGGCGTAGTGGATCTCGCTCCCGACGCTGCTGATCACCACCGCCGGTGGCGGCATCGGATGCCCCGCGAGCGCTTCCCGCACCAGCTCCAGCGAGCGCCCGCTAGCGACCGCGAACGCCACCCCGGCGCCTTCGAGCTCCTCGCCGAGGCGTTCGAGCGACTCGCGGTCGCCGGCTTCGGGCCCGTCGTCGACGATCAGGGTGTTGTCGATGTCGGAGACGAGCAGGCGCTCGGCCTGCTGCAACCAGCGCGCTACGCCGGTGCGGCGTGCGCGGGGGCGGCGCGGCTCGTCGCGGGCGGTCTCGTCTTCGGGTGCTTCGGTGTCGCTCGCCGCCCGCGGGCGGCTCGGCTCGTCGCGCTCCAGCAGCGGCTCCACGACCTGCAGGTAGCTCTCCGCGTGCGCGTCCCACGAGTAGTAACGGCGCACGCCCTCCACGCCGTTGTTGGAGTACGTCTCCCACAACTCTCGGTCGACCAGCACGCGCTTCAGTTCCCGGCGGATCTGGTCGCGGTCGCGCGCGTCTATCAGCACGCCGCTCTCGCAGTTGCCGATGATGTCCTGCGGCCCACCGTGGTCGGTGCTCACCACCGGCAGGCCCACCGAGGACGCTTCGATCAAGGTGATGCCGAAGTTCTCGGTCAGCGCCGGGTTGATGAAGACGCCGCCGGAGGACGCCGCGAGCCGGTAGAGCACCGGGATGTCGGTGTCGGGGTCGTGCTTCTTCGGCAGCGCCAGCTTCCCGTACAGGTCGTAGCGATCCATCAGCAAGAGGAGCTCGGTCAGGACCTCTCGCTCGTTGTCGCTCATCTCGCGGATGTCCTTGCGCACGCCCGCGAAGATGGCGAGGTTGGCGATCGTCTGCAGCTCCTTGTCCTCGCCGTAGGCGGTGACCAGCCCCTCGATGTTCTTGCGCTTGTCCGGGCGACTGATGGCCAGGATCAGCGGCTTCTCGGGCCGGTTGAGGAAGCGCCCGATCTCCTCGCGCATGCGCGCCCGTGCGCGCCGCACGTTCTCGCCCGGGTCGATCGTCTCGTCGGAGTCGTGGTAGTAGGGGTAGAAGCGGTTGACGTCGATGCCCGGCGGGATCACCTCGAAGGTGGCTTCGGGAGCGGCCTCGTAGAGTTCGTAGCCGTGCTCCTTCTCGTGGCCGGTGCTGGCTATCACCAGGTCGGCGTGGCGCAGCACCATCTCCTCGACCCCGATGCGATGGTTGATGTGGTAGCGCTCGTCGACCGCCTCCTCGCTCAAGCCGGCACCGGTCAGGACCTGCAGCTTGGTACGGCCGAGCGAGTGGCCGGTGAACACCAGCGGTACTCCGAAGTAGCTGGCGAGGTGCCTAGCGACGTAGCCGGCGTCGGCGTAGTGGCCGTGAACGAGGTCGGGCCAGCGGCCCTCCTCGCGTGTGAAGCGCAGTGACTCGTCGACGAAGGCGTCGAGGTGCGGCCAGAGCCGCTCCTTGCGGCGGTAGCGGCCGCCTCCGCAGCGTATGCGGACGATCCGTGCATGCTCCGAGAGCGGCTCGATCTTCTGGTTGTAGTCGTCCGAGACGCGTGAGTCGTCGATGCGCCTGGTGAAGAGGTCGACTTGGGCGACTTCGTCGCGTTCGCCCAGGGCGCGCGCGAGCTCGACGACGTACTTGGTCTGCCCGCCGGTGTCCGCGTCACGGCCGAGCTCCAGGTCGTGTCCGCGGATCAACCCGTGGATGCTGTACATCTGCAGGTAGAGGCCTTCGTTCCGGTCCTGCGCCGCTTCCCGCGCCTCGTCGCCGCCTTCGGTTTGGTCGGCGCCGTTCGTGGTCTTGGGAGCGTCATCGTGGGCGGTGTCTGCCATTGGGCCCACCTCCGAACTTGACACTACCGTGTAGCCCGGCCAGGGCGGGTCATCCCGCCGTTCAGCACGGCACCCAGGCGTGCTAGCGTACCCGCCGGAGGTGGAGCGCATGGCGCTAGTACGCAAGCCGCCAGCGGCTTTGGCGCTAGAGGACGGAACCGTCTACTTCGGTTACGCCTTCGGCGCGGCGGGTGACACCATCGGCGAGGTCGTGTTCAACACCTCGATGACGGGGTACCAGGAGATCCTCACGGACCCTTCCTACAACGGTCAGATCGTAACCATGACCTACCCGCACATCGGGAACTACGGCGTCTCGGTGTACGACATGGAGTCGAACCGCCCCTACGCGCGCGGCTTCATCGTGCGGGAGTTCAGCCGCACCTCCTCGAACCACCGAGCGAACCAGGACCTGCAGTCGTTCATGGAGCAGCACGGCATCGTCGGCATCGAGGGTATCGACACGCGCGCGCTGACCCGGCGGCTGCGCACTGGAGGTGTAGTGAAGGGCGTCATCCGCCACGGGGCTTGCGACGACGCCGGCAAGGTGGAGCTCGTGGCGCGGGCGAAGGCGCATCCCGACATCGACGGGCGCGACATGACCCCCGAGGTGACAACCCCGCTGCCGTACGCGCGGCCGACCTTCAAGGACGACCCGCGGGTCGTCGTGATCGACTTCGGCATCAAGCACTCGATCGTCTACAAGCTCGAGCAGAGCGGCGCCGAGGTCATCGTGGTCCCTGCGCAGACGACCCCCGCGCAGATCATGGCGCTGAACCCTTACGGGCTCGTGCTCTCCAACGGGCCGGGTGACCCGGATGGCCCGAAGTACGCGCACGACACCGTCTGGCAGCTCTTGGGGCTGCTCCCCACCTACGGGATCTGCATGGGGCACCAGCTGCTCGGCCTGGCCGTGGGCGGCAAGACCTTCAAGCTCAAGCACGGCCATCACGGGGCGAACACGCCGGTCAAGAACGTGGTCACCGGCGAGGTCGAGATCACCAGTCAGAACCACAACTACGCCGTGGCGCTCGACTCGATCCCGGGTCGCCAGTTCATGGCGACGCACCTGAACTTGAACGATGGCACGCTCGAGGGCATGGCGCACATGCGCTACCCGGTGTTCAGCGTGCAGTACCACCCCGAGGCGAGCCCCGGGCCGCACGACGCCAACTACCTCTTCAAGCGTTTCATCGAGGAGGTCAACGCCTTCGAGGGTGCGACGGCCCTCCCCGCGGCGACGCGCGCGCTCGGCTGAAGCGGCGCGTCAGCGTCAAACATCAGGCTTGGAGCTCGAGCACCAGCGTGACCGGTCCGTCGTTGTGTGAGACGACCGCCATCTTCGCCCCGAAGCGGCCCTCCGCCACGTGGAGGCGGTGATGCTCGCGCAAGCGCTCGGCAAGCGCTGCCACCAGCGGCTCGGCGCGCTCGGGCGGGGCGGCCGACACGAAGCTCGGCCGGTTGCCGCGCGTGACGTCCCCGAAGAGCGTGAACTGGCTCACCACCAGCACGCCCCCCTCCACCGCCGCCAGCGCGTGCTGCATGCGGCCCTGCTCGTCGGGGAAGACGCGCAGCGCGGCTAGCTTGTCGGCCAGGCGCGCGGCGTCGTCGC
>SKSV01000303.1 GCA_007122815.1 Trueperaceae bacterium
CGAGAGGCTGGAGTTGGCGCACACGAGCCTCTCGAGCGTGCGCTTCGAGGAGGACATGGTGGTGGTGGAGCGCGTGAACGCCGTGCCCCACCTCGACGAGGCCGAAGCCGCCGTGGGTGCGGCGTGAGGGCGAAGCTGGTCGAGACGGCGGAGCGATCCGAGCGCCCCCTCGCCGATGGTTACCGAGTGGCGCAACGGGCGTTCGAGGGCAGCCTGGGCGAGCTCGCGTCGGCGCTGCGCCGCGGCAAGTTGGCTCCGGGCGAGGTCGACCTCTTGGCGTTGGTCGAGGACTTCCTGACCTACTTCGAGCGCCACGCCGAGCGCGACCTGGACCTGGCCAGCGAAGCCCTACCCGCGGTGGCGCAGGTGATCGAGCTCAAGCTGCGGTTGCTGCTGCCGCGCCCGCCGCGAAGCGAGGACGAGGCGCTCGACGAGGAGCGCGTCGAGGCCGTGGAGGCCGTCGAGACGCTCGAGCGCCTGGAGAACGCCATCGCGTTCTTGCGTGAGCGCCGCGAGCGCCGACGGCACCTGTTGGCAGCGCGACCCCCACCACTGCGTTTCGCGCGGCGTAGGCCACCGCTGCGCTTGGCGCTGGAGCAGCTCGCCGCGGTTGCAGCGCGCTACCGCTCGAACGCCTACTTCGAGCTGACGCGTGAGCGGCTCAGCGTGCCCGAGGCGATGCGCCGCCTCTTGGAGCGGCTCACCTCACTCGGCCGTGCCGACCTCTCGAGCCTGGCTGCACCAGCCGATTGGGCGACTCGGACGGTGTTCTTCGTGGGGTTGCTCGAGCTGCTGCGCGAGCGCCGCGTCCGCGCCACGCAAGAGGCGCCCTTCTCGCCGATAGTCGTCGAGAGGTGCGAGCAGCGCAGGGGGTAGCCCCTTGGAACGGCTTCGCACTACGCACGGGCGGCCCAGCTGCCCGTGACGCCTACCCCTCAACGTCCGGCCGGTACCGGTTCCTCCATGAAGGCCAGCGACGCCCGCTTGGCCTCTCGCTTACGCATGTGGGGGTCGAGCGTGCGTTTGCGGACCCGGAGGTTGTTGGGCGTGACCTCGAGCAGTTCGTCGTCGACCAAGTACTCGAGGCAGGCCTCCAACGTCAACCCCTTGGCGGGCACCAGCATGACGTTCTCGTCGGACCCGGCGGCGCGGACGTTGGTGAGTTTCTTGTTCTTGGTCAGGTTGACCTCGAGGTCACCGGGTCGGTTGTTCGCGCCGACGACCATCCCGACGTAGACCTCGGTGCCTGGTTCGATGAAGAAGACGCCACGCTCCTGGAGCTTCCAGATGGCGTAGGCGAACGCCTCGCCCTGCTCCATGGAGACCAGGGAGCCGAAGGCCCGGGTGCGCAGGGGGCCGACGTGGGGCTCGTACCCGTCGAAGACGTGGCTCAGCAATCCGTCGCCTTGGGTCATCGAGAGGAACTGCGTGCGTAAGCCGAACAGCCCGCGGCTCGGCATCGAGTACGTCAGGCGCGCGCGGCTGCTGCCCTGAGTCATGTCGAGGAGTTGCCCACGGCGGTTGGAGAGCGCCTCCATCACCGCACCCATGGCGTCGACGGGCACGTCGGCCACCACCCGCTCGAAGGGCTCGCAGCGTTCGCCGTCGATGGTCTTCATGATCACCTGGGGGCGGGACACGGAGAACTCGTACCCCTCTCGCCGCATCTGCTCCATGAGTATCGAGAGGTGCAGCTCGCCGCGACCCGCTACCCGGTACGACTCGCCCCCGAGCGGTTCGACGCGCAGCGCCACGTTGGTGAGCAGCTCGCGCTCGAGGCGCTCGGCGATGTGTCGGCTCGTCACGTAACGGCCGTCCTGGCCGGCGAAGGGGCTGGTGTTGGGAGAGAAGGTGACGCTGACCGTCGGCTCGTCGACCGAGAGCCGCGGTAGCGCCTCGGGAGCGGCAGGGTCGGTGATCGTCTCGCCGATCTGGACGCCCTCTATGCCCGCGAGCGCGACGATGTCCCCGGCGCTGACGCGCTCGACCTCGAGGCGCTGCAGTCCTAGGTGCGTGTAGACCTTGGTGAGCCGCGCCCGCTCTCGTTCGCCGTCGGCCCGCAGCCGCAGGACGGGGTCGCCGGCGGATGCAGAGCCGCGCTTCACGCGGCCCAAGGCGATGCGGCCGAGGAAGTCGGAGTAGTCGAGGTTGGCGACCTGGAGCTGGAACGGCGCGTCGGCGTCGCCCGCTGCGAGGGGCGCGTGCTCCGCGATGGTCTCGAAGAGCGCCGCGAGGTCGTGCGCTGGTTCGTCGCCTTCACGCCAGGCGCGCCCCTCCCGCGCCACTGCGTGGAGGATGGGGAAGTCGAGCTGCGCGTCGTCCGCTCCGAGCTCGACCATGAGGTCGAAGGTGAGGTTCACGACCTCGTCCGGGCGCGCGTCCTTGCGGTCGACCTTGTTGATCACGACGATCGGGCGGAGCCCCAGGGCCAGCGCTTTGCGCAGCACGAAGCGCGTCTGTGGCATCGGGCCCTCCGCAGCGTCGACCAGGAGGAGGCACGAGTCGACCATGCCGAGCGCGCGCTCGACCTCGCCGCCGAAGTCGGCGTGCCCGGGGGTGTCGACGATGTTGATGCGCTCGCCTCTCCACTCGACCGCGGTGTTCTTCGCCAGTATCGTGATGCCCCGCTCGCGCTCGAGGGCGTTGCTGTCCATGACGCGGTCCACGACCTCCTGATGGTCCTGGAACACGTTCGATTGCCTCAACATGCCGTCGACCAGCGTGGTCTTGCCGTGGTCGACGTGCGCGATGATAGCGAGGTTGCGGTAGCGCATCTCAGCTCCTGTGTGCGTCTGCCGCGGGCCGACGCCAAGGCGGCATGGTAGCAGACGGAGACGCTTGCGTGTGCTCGCACACAGCCCCGCCGTGACGCTTCTTGGTAGCGTCACGCCGTGAACACGCCAGCCGCGGGTCAGACCGCCGACAAGGGACCTGCGGTGGAGGCCATGTTCGACCGGATCGCCCCCCGCTACGACCGCCTCAACCGCCTCCTCAGCCTGGGCGTGGACGTGCGCTGGCGGCGCGAGGCCGTGCGCGAGGCGTTGGCTGACGAGCCGACGCACGTGCTGGACGTCGCTACCGGGACGGCCGACCTCGCCCTTATGCTCAAACGTGCCAGGCCCAGCGCACGTGTGGTGGGCGTCGACTTCGCGGAGGCGATGCTCGCCGTCGGCCGGGCCAAGGCGAGCAAGGCCGGCCTGGATGTCCCGCTGCAGCGCGCCGACGCCCTCGCGCTCCCCTTCGAGGACGGCGGCTTCGACGCGCTTACGGTTGCCTACGGCCTGCGGAACTTCGCGGACGTCGGGGCGGGTCTGGTCGAGATGCGGCGCGTGCTGCGGCGCGGTGGCCGTGTAGTCGTGCTGGAGTTCCCGCCGCCGCCAGCCAACCTCGCGGGGCGGGCCCTGCGCTGGTATGGTCGTACGGTGATGCCTACCCTCGGTGGCTGGATCTCTGGCGATCGCCGCGCCTACGCCTACCTGCCGGCCTCCACCGAGGCCTTCCTGACGCCCGAGGAGCTAGAGGTCGCCTTGGTGCGCTCCGGTTTCACTCGGGTGCGTCACCGTCTCCAGACCTACGGTGTCTCGGCACTACACGTGGCGGTGGCGGCATGAACCTCGAGAACGTCCGCATGGGGTTGAGCGGCCTCAGCGTGAACACCGACTCTGCGCTCGTCGACCCGGACTGGGACGCCTTCGCCGAGGAGCACGATCGGCGCTACGGCTTGGCGATCTCCCAGCTCAAGAGTCAAGTGCGCGGTCGGAGCTACGACAACGAGGTGATGAAGCTCCGGGTGGGACGCGGCGGCTTCTACGCCCAGTCGAGGCGCTTCCCGGCCGCCTTCTACGGTGACACCGTGGCGCCAGACGTGCAGTGCGCCTCACCCGATGAGGTGGACCTGCTGGCCTGGGAGGCCGTGGCGACCTACCGGGCCGGCGACGCGCGCTCGCTCACCTGCGTGTACGCCGATGACGATCCACCCGACGTCTTCTTCGGGTACCGGACTGCGCCGCGGCGACGTTACGAGCTCGGCCTGTTGAGAGCGGCGCGCCCGCTCCACCTGCGCGTGGTGGTCGAGGGCGAGAGCGCGATGGAGGCGCTGGGCGCAGCGAGCGGGGTCCTCATCGTGCAAAGAGTGTCGGAGGACGCGTTCGTGGTGGTGCGCGCCACGGGATCGCGTCAGCCCTTCGTGGCTTTCCCCGATCCGATGAGGTGAACCCGGCGGAGCGACCGAGCGTGATAGTCGTCGGCGCCGGACTGAGCGGCAGCGAGGTCGCGTGGGGGCTCGCGCGCCTGCGTGTGCCTACCCTCTTGATCACCACCAGTCTCGACACCATCGCCGCGTTGCCGGGAGACGGCTGGGCCTTCGCCCCGCCGGCCTCGGGCCTCCTCGCGCGCCTGAGCGTTGAAGCTGGCGGCCCGGACGCCTGGCGGGCGAGAGACCTCCACCGCGCCGTGAAGCGCGAGCTGGAGCGCGAGGGCGCGTTGCACGTCCTGCAGTCGACGGTGACGGGCCTCCTCAGTGATCGTGACGGCCGGGTACGGGGCGTCGACACCTGGGAAGGCGTGCCACGTGAGGCCGATCGGGTCGCGCTCTGCGTCGGCAGCTTCTTGGCCGCGCGCCTGCGCATCGGCGCCACCGAAGAGGTCGCCGGCAGGCTGTCGGAGCTCGCCGATGACTCGCTCTACGAAGACCTCGAGGCGCGCGGTGTGGTGTTCGAGCGGCGACGCCTCACCCTCGCGGGGGACGACCTCTCACCAGGCTACGAGGTCGAACACTCCGTCCTCGCTTCGGGCGAGGTCGGGGAAGACGGCGCCATGCTGCGCCTGCCTGGCCTCTACGCCTTCGGCCTGTGCGCGGGAGGCTCGCCCGACCTGCAGCAGTCGGCTCGCGCCGGTGTCGCCGCGCTACGAACGCTGGCTAGATGAGGCTCTAGGAACCGACGCTCAGGCGCGCCGCCGGCCTGGCTGCCCGCTCGCTTCGGCTGCCCGGTCAACCTCGCGTGAAGCGTCCCGTATCGTCCTTGGAGCGCGTGTACCGCTCGATCTTGGCGAGCGTCGAGGCG
>SKSV01000263.1 GCA_007122815.1 Trueperaceae bacterium
CAGCCGCAACTACGCGGGCCGCGGACGCGCCGAGGCACTGGTCTGGTACACCGGGCCCCTCGCTTACCTGCTGGTGGCGACGGTCGCCTACACGGTAGCGTTCACCTTCGTGCAGCTGGACTCGGGCGTGCTGGCCTCCGCCTTCGCCGTGACGGGAGACGTCGCGATACTGCACGCGGTGATCAACCTCTTCCCGGTCTTCCCGCTCGACGGCGCCCGCGCGGCGCTGGTGTGGGGTGACCGCACCGTGCGCCAGTTGGTCCAGCAGCTCGCGCAGTTCGGGGTGCTGGGCTTCATCGTGATCTTCATGGTGCTCTCCTACACGGGAGTCACCGGCGCCATAATGACGTTCTTCCGCCGCTTGATCATCGGCGGTCTCTCGGCGCTCTTCGGGGTCGGGGGTTGAGCGGAGCCTGAGCGCGTCCTGACGAGCGCCCTTACGAGCTCAAGAAGAACGCGCGTCCAAGAGCATGTGAACCACCGGGGCGTAGGTCTCCACGCTCTCGATGAGATCGCCGCCGGGATCGAACTTGCGGATGAGATGGCCACCGCGCCGCGACACGTACAGAACGCCGGTGCTGTCGACACCCATGTCCAGCAGCTGATCGCTGGCCTCGCCCTGGAGCTTCTCGAAGACGTAGACGGCACCGAGCTTGCCGCTCGGCGTGACGCGCCTGATCTTCCCGCTGGTGGCGTCACTGATGTAGAGCGCGCCCTCGCGATCGACCGTGAAGCCGTCGAGCAACCTCATGCCGGTCTGGCCGCCGCCCAACCGGAACGCCCAGCGCGTCTCGTAGACACCTTCCGCCGAGAGGCGCTGCACCTGCCGGTTCCCGTAGTCGAGCACGAACACGTGCCCCTCGGGACCGACCACCACGATGCGCGGATCGCTGAAGCTCCCCTGACCGTGACCGCGACCGCCGAAGCGGGAGAGCACCTGCCCCTCTTCGTCGTAACGCGTGAGCGTGTGCGTCTCACTGTCGAGCACGTACACGCTGCCGTCGCGAGCCACCGCCAGGGACGCCGGGTACAGCAGCTCGCCCGGCTGCATGCCGTACGCGCCGAAGGTCTGCACCACGTTCCCGTCCTTGTCGCGCCTGGCGATCATGTGGTGGCGCTCCTGGCCGACCCGGTACTCGAAGCTCGCCATGTACAGGTGCCCGTCAGGGCTCGCAGCCACTGCCACGGGCGCGGTGGAGAAGGCGGGGTCGCCGACCCCGAGGTCGCCGAGCGACACGTGCAGGTTGCCTTCGAGGTCCAGGATCCGAACCACACCCTGCCGCGCGTTCACGGTGAGCACGATGCGGTCGCCGATGTCGTCCGCGCTCCCCTCCGCGAGATCGACCTGCTCGAGGGTCTCGGCCACCTCGGCGAGCGGCGGGCGGGCGTCGGGGTCCTTCGCGATCATGCTCATGACCAGCGTATCGAGCACCTTCGGCACGCGCAGGTTCAGCTGCCTGGGCGGTGCGGGCGTCTGGAAGATCTGCTGGTGCACGATAGCCTCGTAACCACCCTTGAAGGCGGTCTGGCCCGTGAGCATCTCGTAGAACACCAGTCCGAGCGAGTAGATGTCGCTCCTGTGGTCGATCTTGAGCCCGCGCGCCTGCTCCGGAGACATGTACACGGGTGTGCCGACGCGAGCTCCGGTCATCGTCAGGCGGGAGAGCACCTTGCCACCGGCGATGCCGAAGTCCATCAGCTTGACGGCTTCGTCCTGCAGGGACTTGCTACCGTCGGGCGAGCTGGTCACGCCTCCCTTGAGGATCATGATGTTGGCGGGCTTGATGTCGCGGTGGATGATCCCCGCCGCGTGGATGTGCTGAAGGGCTATCGCTACGCGCTGCATGACCGCCACCGAGAGCTCGATGGTGAGGTCGCCGCCCTCTATGTAGCCCTCGAGCGAGCGCCCGTCTACGTACTCCATGGCCATGTAGTGCTGCGGTCCCAAGCTGCCGTGCTCGAAGGTCCGCACGATGTTGACGTGGTCGAGCCGTTGCGCCACCTCGGCCTCGCGGTGGAAGCGGCGGATGAACTTGGCGTCCGCCACGTACTGTTCCATGGGTACCTTGAGCGCGACCAGTTGGCCGTCCTGCACCCTCTTGGCTCTGAAGACCGAAGCCATCCCGCCCGACCCGACCTTCTCCAGGATCTCGTAACCCGGGATGGCCAGCGCCTCGCTGCCGCCCGGCAAGACCACGGGGTCGCCGCCCTTGGTGAGCGTCCGGCGCCTCTTCCCGATGGCCTGGGCTCGCACCGGGTGGCGTTTGGCTGGAGCGACGCGAGAGCTGCGGTAGCTGACCGCGCCAGCAGGCACCAGCAACCCCAACGCCAACGCGTAGGCGATCAGCGGCCCGATGGCTCGTTCGAGTCCTCCCAGGTAGAGGCTGCCGCCAGCCATGGTGACCGAGAGCAGCATCAGCGTCAGCAGCAGCCACTGCGGCGCGCGCGCGAGTAGCAGCACCGCGACGAGCGCGAGCGCCGCGAGAGCCACCAGCGCGAGACTCATGGGACATCCACCACGACGAGCGTGATGTTGTCGTGACCGCCGCGCTCGTTGGCACGCGCCAGCAGGTACTCGACGGCGTGCTGGCGGTCTCGCGTGCGCTCGAGCTCGGCCAGGATCTCCTCGGGCTCGACCAGACCGTGTAGACCGTCGGTCGAGAGGACGTACACGTCCCCGGGGCGGACGTCGAGCTCCGCCAGGTCGGGTACCACCTGCTGGCGTGTCCCCAATGCCCGGGTGATCAGGTTGCGCCACTCGTGGTGCAGCGCCTCTTCCTCGGTGAGGAGACCCTTCTCGACCTGCTCCTCGACCCACGAGTGGTCCTTGGTCAACTGGTAGATGGTGTTGCCCCGCACCAAGAAGGCGCGCGAGTCACCAACGTGACCCAAGAACCCTCGTCCGCCGAGCATGGCGAGGCAGGTGAGGGTCGTTCCCATGCCTCGGCGTCCCTCGTTCTGCGTCGCCAAGGCGTAGACGCGACGGTTGGCCAAGCGGATCGCCTTGTCCACCAGAGAGCCCACGGGTACGACCTGGTGCCCGGCGTTGATCTCCTCGGTATAGCGCCTGAAGCTGTCGTCCAGGACCTCCATGGCGACCTTGCTGGCGATCTCGCCCGCGGCCGCGCCGCCCATCCCGTCAGCGACGGCGAAGAGGTCCAGGCTCGTGTGCCCCAGCGGGAACGACCACACCCGGTGGTAGTCCTCGTTGAGCGGGCGTACCCGGCCCACGTCCGAGCCGTGCCCGACTATGAGAGCGGTGCGCACGCGGTGAGTCTACCGTGTGAAAGCTCGGACGGGAACGGGATTACCACACGTCCACGCGCCGCAGAGGGCGTTCGGCGCGCGTCTTCAATCGAGCCGAACCCGCGGTCTCCTGACGGTCTCGAGGTAGGGGTAGCGTGTGAGCATCTCGTGGAAGCCGCGGAAGAGCGCCACCGCCTCCTCCCTATCAACAGGCAACTCACGCAAGCGGAAGTAAGCGGCGTGCCCACCCGGGAACGCGAAGGTGGGCGTCCCGAAGACGTCCTCCTGCGCTCCCTGACAATGCTCCCGAGCCAGCACCGTGCGCGCCTCCGGATCGTCCAGGTCCCGCTCGAAACAGGCCAGATGAAGCCCCGCCTTCTCGGCGCAGGCGAGCATCAGAGCGCGGTTGAAGGGCGAGCGGTCCCGATGCCGGGCCCGCAGCAAGGCGAGCCGGAAGCGGTCGAACGGCTCACGACCCTGCTTGCGCGCAGCGGTGGAAGCCAAGAACGGGAGCAGTCCTCGACAGCCGGTCTCGTCACGATCGTCGAGAGGTTGGTTCCAGACGTGCCATCTCGCCTGGCCGCGGAAGTTCGATTGGTAGACGCTGAAGTGGCGCCAGTCGAAGCGCAGCCCCAGCTCGTCCGCGACCAACTCCACCACCTCGGCCCCGCGCCAGGCGTAGGGGCAGAGGTAGTCGAAGTACACGGCGACCGCTCCGTTGCGCATCGCGCCCATGACACCTCGCGGCGCCCGCGCTCCTGGTCGTGCGGCGCACATGTCCCGCTCACACGGCGCTCACGCAGCCTAGTCGGCCCTCAGTTGCTGGTGTCCGGGTCGGACACCACCGGCAGCGGGCGCTCGGGGATCGTCCCGTGCCTGGTCTCGTAGCGCGAGACGTTGTCGGCCAGCGTCCGCAAGAGCGCCTTCGCGTGCTGTGGGCTGGTGATGACCCTGCTCAACACGCGGACCGGTTGGCGCGGGTAGGCGAAGGCGAAGTCGAGGATGAACGCGTCGTCGGTGTGCGTGACCACCGCCGCGTTCGCGAAGCGCCCTTTGGCGGTCTCGGCATCGATCTCTAGCTTCAGCTGTTGCGTGGCCGGGCGCTGGGACTTGTCGCGTTCGTTAGCCATTGTCGAGGCTCCTTTAGCTGAGGGGGAGTGCTGGTGTCTCAATCGCCGCGCGCGCTTGCGGCCGCTTGGGCCACCACCCGCGGCAGTTGGAAGCGGACGCGACCGAGGTCGCCGAGGGCCGCGAGTCGCAGCGTCAGGACCATCTGGATCTCACCGGGATCCGTGGCGCCGGGTGAACGGGGAACGGGAGCGAGCAAGACCGGCCCACCGCGGTACTCGATGACCGCCTGCTCCAAGCCGCCCCCCACGAAGCCGCCGAGCACACGCGACGCCGAGAGCGCCGCAGCGACCAGAGCACCAGCCTCGGCGAACCCGGGCGGCTCGCGTTCCGCCGCCGCCAGCACCTCGCCTTCCACGTCCACGACCGCGGCAGCCAGGACGCCCTTGATCGCCAACAGGTCCTTCACCACCCGCTCGAGCTCGCGACTCACCTCACCAGCTCCCGCACCTGCTGCGCCGCGCTCTCCAGGGCGAGCTCCGCCGCGCTCGCGTTCGCCCCCAGCCTCAAGCCCAGCAACAGGTAGTGCGCGGGTGTGACGTGGCGCACCAGCAACAGCCTCCGCTCGCTCCTCACCTGCACGGCCTCGATCGCGCCGCCCTCGAGAGCCTCGCCCACTGCGCGGCGCGCGCCCGCCAGCGCGTTGGTCAGCTCCGCCACGCAGACCGCCAGGTCGGGCGAACGCCCGCCCGGAGGCTCGCCAGTGCGGCTCGCCAACGCTCCCGGAGCCGGTCGTTGCTCCACCACCAGACCGTCCATGCCCCCGACCGCCGCCAACTCGGCGCCCTCGCTCTCCTCGAGCAATCGCTCGAGTATCGTCTCCAGGTCGTGCATCACGCGAGTCTACCACTGGCCCTGCAGCGCCGCTCCAGGGCAGCGTGCCGCCATGGGCTATGGTGCCCTCGTGAGTCAGCTCCACGTCCGTGCACCCCAGGGAGCCGTGGCAGAGTACGTGCTGCTGCCAGGCGACCCCAACCGCGCGACGCGCATCGCCGACGCCTTCTTGGACGACGTGGTGCGCTACAACGACCACCGTCAGCTTCTCGGCTACACCGGTCACTACCGGGGCTTGAGAGTGAGCGTTCAGTCCACGGGCATGGGCTGTCCCAGCCTGGCCATCGTGACCGAGGAGCTCGTGCGGCTCGGCGCGAAGCGGCTCGTCAGGGTCGGTACCGCGGGCATCATCGGCGAGCACGTCTCTCCCGGGGAGCTGATCGTTGCCACCGGCGCCGTGGGCAACGACGGCACCACCCGCCAGTACCTGCGCGGCGCGAACTACGCTCCGGTGGCCGACCACGCCGTGGTGCGTGCGCTCGTCGACGCGGGCCAGACCGCGGGAACGGCGCCGCACGTCGGGTTGATCCAGACTGAGGACGCCTTCTACGCCACCGGCCCTGAGGACGTACCGGAACTCGCCGCCCGCGGTGTGCTGGCGATCGAGATGGAGGCGAGCGCTCTGTTCCTCATAGCAGCTCTGCGCGGCGTGCAAGCCGGCTGCGCGCTCGTGGCCAGCAACAACATCGGTGACCCCGTCTTCGTGCCGCAGGAGGTGCTCGACGCCGGCGTCGAGGCGATGTCCCGCATGGTGCTCGACGCCGGCGTGGCGCTCGCACGGCCCGGGGGGAAGGAGCCCGCATGAGCGACTCAGAACGCCAAGACAGCGAAGACCTGAGCTTCGAGCACCTCTCCATAACACTGGACGGGCATGTGGCCGTCTTGACGATCGAACGGGAGGAGGCCCTCAACGCCCTCAACGCCGCGCTCCTGCTGGAGCTAGCCAGCGCCTTCGAGCTCGTCGAGGGAGACGCGGGCGTTCGCGCTCTGGTGCTGACCGGCGCCGGGCGCGCCTTCGTGGCGGGCGCCGACATGCGCGCGTTCGCTGACGTCCGTGACGCCTTCAGTGGGCGCGACACCGCCCTCTCGGGCCAGGACGTGATGAGCGTGCTGGCGGCCCTCCCCATCCCGACGGTGGCGGCCGTGAACGGCTTCGCGTTGGGTGGCGGCCTGGAACTGGCGCTCGCCTGCGACCTCAGGGTTGCCGCCCGCGGCGCTCGGCTCGGCCTGCCTGAGGTCAGCCGCGGTGTGATCCCGGGTTACGGCGGCACCCAACGTCTTCAGCGACTCATCGGGCTGGCGCGGGCTTCCGACCTGGTGCTGACCGGGCGCATGGTCGAGGCGGAGGAGGCGCTCTCGCTGGGTCTGGTGAACCGGGTCGCCGACGACGCGCTCGAGGGCGCGTTGGAGCT
Organism: Trueperaceae bacterium; assembly: GCA_007122815.1. Lineage (GTDB taxonomy): Bacteria > Deinococcota > Deinococci > Deinococcales > Trueperaceae > CSSed10-48. The sequence continues at coordinate 6,621 of SKSV01000263.1, forward strand.
CGCACAGCAGTGCGCCCGAAACGCTCCCGTGGCGCTCGGGTTGGCCAAGGAGGCGCTGATGCGCGGTGCGGACCTGAGCCTCGCGCAGGGCATGGAGGTGGAGGCGGACCTCTTCGGGCTGGCGCTGACGACCGACGACGCGAAGGAGGGCGTGGCGAGCTTCCTGGAGAAGCGCGACCCGCGCTTCGTCGGTAGCTGAGCGACCCGCGCTTCGTCGGTAGCTGAGCGACCCGCGGTTCAGCCGCTCCGGCGTCGCTCGAGGTGTTCCAGCACGGCTCTGTCGACACGCCCTGCCTCGACCAGTCGCTCCTCGAGGTTCTCCACGCCCGCCAGCGCACGCAGTGAGCGCTCCGCGGCCTCGTCCCAACGGGCGCCCACCTCGAAGCCCGCGGCGCTCAGCACGCTCAGCAATCGCTCTTCGACCTCACCCTCGATCACCAGGAGGTCCGCTTCAGCCGGCTCCCCGAAGTAGAGCCGCTGCAGCTCGAGCAGCTCTTGGAGCTTCCTAACTGGGTCGGGATCGTCGTCGACGCGCAGGTCGACGTAGCGGTCGCTCATCGCGCCGTAACCTCCTTCCGCGCGTACCACGAGGAGCGCCGCCGACTGCCGGCCCCGGGCGTCACCGCCAGCTTGGTCGGCTGCGCTCAGCCCCCCCAGAAGACGCTCTGGCAGCGGACCCGAGCTGTCCTCGAAGCTCGCCATTAGCGCGTCTATCACCTCGGGTCCCACGAGCAGGTTGCCTTGGGCGGCGTAGCCGTCGCCCACGCTGCCTCCCGCCCAGGGGTGGCAGCCTTCCCCGGTGAAGGACCGCGAGCGGCCGGCAGCGTCCACGAGTCCGTACTGGCGCAAGGAGATCTGGTCGTCGGTGGCCTGCAGCGCCCGGTCGACGAGGTCGAGCGGCACGCCGGCGCGGAGGGCCCGGATCACCCTCGGACCGAAGCTCGTGTTCGCGTAGGACTGAGTCGCTACGGCACCGACGTCGGCGACCGCGAAAGGTACGACGGCACCGACCGCTAGGAACTTGGAGGCGGTGGCGACGCCGAGGTCGCCGTTCTCCGGGTCGCGGGCGACGATCGAGAAGGTGCTGACGCGCGGGCTCTTCGGCATGCGCGAGCCTACCAGGGCTCCTCCACCGCGGGCATGCTCCTCCCTCGCGGGCATGCTCCTCGCCCGCGGGCACGCTCCTCCCCCGCGGGCATACGTGGTTGAATGGCGCGCGTGCCCTTCCGCATCAAGGTCTCCCTGTGGCTGCTGGCGTTCCTGCTGGCCGTCCCGCTGCTGGGGCCGTTCCTCGTGCCCGTGCCCCGGCTCGAGGGCTTGAGCGATCCCGAGGGGGTGGCGGGCCCCGAGTCACTCTTCGTGAGCGTCGAGGGTGTGCAACTCCACGTCGAGACCTGGCCAGCAGGCACCACCCCGGAAGACGTGGCTGCCCGTGGAGACGCTATCGCAGGGCATGATGACCCCGCGCAGGGGCGTCTCGGGGTGATCATGCTCCACGGCTTCGGCAGTCAGACCCGCACCTGGCGTCACTTGGGCGCGGCGCTCGCCGACAGCCAGCTCACGCCCTCCGTGACGCTGGCGTTCGACCGGCCCGCCTTCGGTCTGAGCGAGCGTCCCGAGCGGGCCTCTTGGGGGCGCGGCCGCAACCCTTACGGCCAAGAGGCGCAGGTCGCCTACACGCTCGGCCTGATGGACGCCTACGGTCTCGATCGCGCTCTGCTGGTGGGCCACTCGGCGGGTGGGACCCTGGCTCTGGAGGTGGCGCTAGTTGCGCCCGAGCGGGTCGCGGGTCTGATCCTCGTCAGCCCCGCCGTCTACGCCGGAGGTGGCGCGCCGGCGTGGACGCGACCGCTGTTGTCTACCCCTCAGCTCGAACGCTTGGGGCCTCTGTTGATGCGCTCGTTCGCGGGTAGGCCCGGCGAGGACTTCCTGCGCGCCGCCTACTTCGACCCGGACGCACTCGATCCGCTCGACGAGGCCGCCTACCGGCGCGCGTTGCAAGTGGAGGGCTGGGACAGGGCCCTCTGGGAGCTCGTGAAGGCGAGTCGCGAGAGCGACCTGGAGAGCTTCGTGACGCGCATCGAGGCCCCCACGCTCGTGCTGACCGGCGCCGCCGACGCGATCGTGCCCCGAGCTCAGAGCGAACGGCTGGCGCGCGAGTTGCCCGACGCGTCGTTCCGAGCGCTCCCCGAATGCGGCCACGTAGCTCACGAGGAGTGTCCCGAAGGGGTCATCGTGGCCCTCCAGGACTGGCTGAGCGAGGCGGCGGCGCGGCTGCTAGACTGACACGATGCTCATCGGGGTCATCTCCGACGTGCACGCCAACGTGCTCGCGCTCGAGGCGGCCTTGTCGGACCTCAAGCGCGCCGGCGCGACAACCGTCGTGTGCCTCGGCGACCTGGTCGGCTACGGTCCGGCGCCCAACGAGACGATCGACCTGCTCCGCTCCTCACAGGTGATGTGCACGCTGGGTGAGGCCGACGAACGCATCGCATACGACTTCGCCACGCGTACGACGCGTGCTGGAGTGGCCGACCAGACCTTGGAGTGGACACGCACCGTCATCGAGCGGCGCCACGTCGAGTGGTTGCGGGAGCTACCGGTGCAGCGGCGGCTCGACACGCCGGCTGGTCGCCTGCGCTGGTTCCACGGTAGCGCCGAGGACCCGGCAGACCGCTTGAACCTTCACCAGGACCCCATCAGCCTCACCGCCTTGTTGAACCGCCACCGCTGCACGATCCTGAGCTGCGCGGGCTCGCACGTTCCCTTCTTCCGCAAGGTCGCGAGCGCGGGCTGGGTGATCAACCCTGGTTCGGTGGGTCTATCGCTGAACGGTGAGCCAGGCGCCGACTACGCCCTGGTGCGCGTAGACGAGATGGGCGTGGACGTGCGCATGGACAAGGTCGAGTACGACTTCGCGGCGGTGGCTTTCGACATCGTCGCCTGGGGACTGCCGGCGGTGATCGCGGAAGCCATCCAGCACGGCCGCATGCCCGACCGCGGGAGCAGCGACGAAGCCTGAGGAGTGGGCGCTCAGACCCGCTCTAGCGCCAGCGCCAGCGCTTCTCCCCCACCGATGCAGATGCTCGCCACGCCGCGGCGGCCGCCGCTACGCCTGAGCACGTTCAGGAGCGTCACCACTATCCTGGCGCCGGAGGCCCCGATGGGGTGCCCGAGCGCTACCGCGCCACCGAAGACGTTGACGCGCTCGAGGGGCAGCCCGAACTCGGTGATGACCGCCATCGGCACCACCGCGAACGCCTCGTTGACCTCAAAGGCGTCGACTTCCGCCGTGCTCCAACCCGTGCTCTCGAAGAGCTTCCGCATCGCCCCGATCGGAGCCGTGGTGAAGTCCGCGGGCGCCTGAGCGTGCACGCTCCAGCCCACGATCCTCGCCTCGATCGCAGCGCCCGCCGCGCGCGCGACGGCTTCGTCGGACAGCAACAGTGCGGCGGCGCCGTCGTTGATGGTGCTGGCGTTGGCGGCGGTGATGGTCCCGTCCTCCTCGAAAGCGGGAAGCAGCCGGGGAACCTTCTCGAAATCGACCTTGCCAGGGCCCTCGTCCTCCGAGAGGGGTAAGCCCTTGGCGACGATCTCTTCGGCGAAGCTCCCGTCCTGCCCAGCGCGGCGGGCGCGTTCGTAGGAGCGCACCGCGAACTCGTCCTGGTCTTGGCGGGAGAAGCCGTAGTCGCGGGCGCAGTCCTCCGCGCAACTACCCATGTGCCGGCCGTCGTACGCGTCGACGAGGCCGTCGAACAGCACGCTGTCCAGCGCCCTAACGTGACCGAGGCGGAGCCCGGCGCGAGCGCCCGGCAGCACGTAGGGGGAGTTCGTCATCGACTCCATGCCGCCGACGACGACGTGCCGAGCGTCGCCCGTCAGGATCGCGCGAGCGCCCTGGATCAGGGCCTCGAGGCCGCTCCCGCACATCTTGTTGATCGTCACGGCCGGCACCGAGTCCGTGAGGCCGGCCGCCCGGGCCGCCTGCCTGGCAGGCGCCTGACCCGCTCCAGCGGTGAGGACCTGCCCCAGGAACACGAGGTCGACCTCGGCTGCGCTTAGGCTCGCGCGCGCCAACGCTCCCTGGATGGCGACGGCGCCGAGCTGCGTGGCCTTCCACTGCGCAAGTCCGCCCTGGAACGCCCCGATGGGGGTGCGGGCGCTGCTCTGGATCACGACGGCCATGCTTAGCCTCCCGAACCGTTACAGCTGGCCGAACCGTGGTAGCTGGGCCACGGAGCGCTGTTGCGACACCGTACACCTCGTAGCGGCCTGCGTGCGCGCCGGCGCAGGGTGAGTGTGCCGCTCGCGCCCGCCCAACGGAGCGTGATGGGCCGGCGCAGGTCGAAGTCGTTGGGCAGGAACGCTACCGCGGCCACGGGCGCGCCGGGAGCCACCGCCGCCGGATCACCCTCGAGCACCTGCAGGTCCAGAGGCTCCCGCAAGAGCACCTCGCGTCCGTCTTGGCGCGCGTAGATGGCGGGGTCCCAAGCTGAAGGCCCCAGGCTCGTGACGGCGAGGAAGAGCGCCTTGACGCCCACCAGGTCCCGCAGGTGGGCGTCCAAGGCGGCTTGCTGTTCGGGGAACGCCAGCGCCAGCATCGCCAGGTCGACCGCCAGCAGGCTCACCGCGTGGGCACCCGCGGGCGAAGCGGCGTACATGCGTAGCGCGGGCACGGCGGGCGCCAGCTCGAGCAGCTCCGCCGTGGGACTCGTCCCGACGGCGACCGGCGGCGGGAAGCTGAGCCCGCGCAGAGAACCGTCGGGGAGCTGCGCGGCGTCCGCCAGCACCCGCACCCCGAGCACGTCCAGGAGGTCCTCGGGCAGGAACCAGTCGTCGCCTTCACGGAGCGGGGGCGAGAGCGCCGCCACCTCGGTGGGCTCGCGGGCGCCACGGGCTTGCCAGACCGCGTCAGGCGCGCCGGCGAAGACCGTCAGGACGCCGTTCGGGGCGCGCAGCGTCAGGCCTTGCGGGCCGCTGACGAGCGGCGCGCCGAGAGCCAGCGCGACATCGACGGCCGAGACGAACCTGAAGGGCCCCTGCATACGCGCTGCCAGCGTCGGTCCCTGGGCGGATGCCACCAGCGTCGCGCAGAGCAGAGCCGTCGCCAAAGCGGCGCGAAGCGTGAGGCCCAGGGTGGCCAAGGGCTGGGAGGTACCTCGATCGCACACGGGCACGGGGCGACGCTACCATGCCGGTCGTCGTGCTAGCCTAGCGTCGGTGACGGCTTCTGCGCGACCTGACCAGGCGCGTTGGGGGCCGGAGAGGAGCCACCTCATCGAGAAGGTACACGGTCAGCTCGCGGGTCTCAAGCCAGCCCACGTCAAACGCCTATCCAACCTCTACCGCCGCCGCGTGGCACCCGAGCAGGCCGTGTCGCGCGAGTTGGCGCGGACGCTGGTCGAGCTCGCCCTCGAGCTCGGGCGCCCGCTAAGCGTCCTCATCGACAGGCGCGGGCGCGTCGTCACGGTCTCGGCCGGTGATGCGGAGCACTGTCCGCTCCCGCCGAGCGCAGGTGAGGCCGAGGCGCGCCTGGCGGGGCTCCGCCTCGTGCACGTGCACCTCAAACCGGGCGGGCTCTCACGGGCCGACCTGACGAGCCTCTTCCTCAACCGGCTGGACCTGATGGTAGCGGTCGACGCCGTGCGCGACTCGCAGGGCCGCGCGGGGTTGGGCATGGTCCACGCCGCGACGGTGGCGCCACCCACCGCGGACGAGGAGGACTGGCTCATCGACGCCCCCGCCGAGTTCTCGGCGCTGGAGCGCGAGGACGTGCTCGAACGAGTGCGGGCGCTCGAGGAGGAGCTCGCCCGCGCGTACCGCGCGCGCGACGTGCGTCGCGGCAGCGAGGAGCGCGCGGTGCTGGTGGGTTTGGATACGGGCGAAGGGAGCCTCGAGGCGCAGGCGCGCCTCGACGAGCTCGCCGAGCTGCTGCAGAGCGCCGGAGGGGTGGTCGCGTTCAAGACGCTCCAGGCCCGAGCGAAGGCCGACGCGCGAACCTTGGTCGGTCGCGGGAAGCTGCGCGAGCTGGTGTCTGCGGCCTACTTCGAGAACGCCGATCTGCTTGTGTTCGACCGCGAACTGTCTCCCGCTCAGGCTCGCGAGATCGAGCAGGCGACGATGCTCAAGGTGCTCGACCGCACCCAGGTGATCCTCGACATCTTCGCTCAGAACGCGCGCGGCCGTGAAGCCAAGGTCCAGGTGGAGCTCGCCCAGCTGCAGTACCAGCTGCCACGCCTCACCGGGCGAGGTGCGGCGATGTCCCGGCTCGGTGGCGGCATCGGCACGCGCGGTCCCGGTGAGACGAAGCTCGAGGCCGACCGGCGACGCATCCGGGAGCGGCTCGTGGCGCTGGAGCGCGACGTCGACACCATCAGCCGCCGCCGCACCGAGGGTCGTAAGGGACGCACGCAGGGTCCTACACCCGTGGTGGCGTTGGTGGGGTACACGAACGCCGGCAAGTCGACGCTCTTCAACGCGCTCGCCAAGTCGAGCGTGCTCTCCAAGGACGCCCTCTTCGCGACGCTGCGCCCGACCACACGCGAGGGTTGGCTGCCCGAGCGAGGTGAATGGGGTGCGCCGGTGCTCTTCACGGACACGGTGGGGTTCATCAGGGACCTGCCCAGCGAGCTGGTGAACGCCTTCCGCGCCACGCTCGAGGAGCTGCACGACGCCGACCTGCTGCTACACGTGGTCGATGCCGCTGCGCCCGGTGCGCCGGACCGGGTCACGGCGGTGGAGCGGATCCTGGACGAGCTGAACCTCAGCGTCCCGCGCTTGGTCGTGCTGAACAAGTCGGACCTCGCTGACGGCGTGGTCCTCCGTGACCTCTCCGAACGCTACGAGCGTGCGGAAGCCGTGTCGGCGCGCACGGGAGAGGGCCTGGGGGCCTTGCGGGCGCAGCTCGCACGCGTGCTCGCCGCTCCTCACCGAGGCGCCGAGAGCGAGGGTATGGTGGGCGCCCATGCACGTGCGTGACCTCCGCGGGTTCCTGGAGCTCCTAGAGTCCCGTGGGCAGCTGGTGCGGGTGCGCGAGAGCGTCTCACCCGAGTTGGAGATAACCGCGCTCGCTGACAGGGCCGTGAAGCGGGGCGGACCCGCGCTCCTGTTCGAGAACGTCGAGGGCGCCGATATCCCGCTCGCCATCAACCTCTTCGGCACCCGGGAGCGCATGGCGTGGGCGCTGGGCGTGGAGACGCTCGAGGCCATCCCGGAACGTCTGCGTGAGCTCCTGGACGTGAGGCTGGGCGGTGGCCTGTTGGGGATGGCTTCGAACCTGCCTAAGCTTCGCGACCTCGCCTCGCTGCCGCCGAGACGCGTGAAGCACGCACCGGTGCAGGAGGTCGTGTGGCGCGGGGACGAGGTCGACCTGGGTCGCTTGCCGATCCTCAAGTGCTGGCCGCAGGACGGCGGCCGCTTCGTGACGCTGCCGCTCGTGATCACCAAGGACCCCGAGTCCGGTGACGTCAACGTCGGCATGTACCGGATGCAGGTTCTGGACGCGCGCTCGACCGCCATGCACTGGCAGCGGCACAAGACAGGCGCGAGGCACCTGGAGGGGGCGGCTGCGGCGGGCCGGCGGCTGGAGGTGGCGGTGGCGTTGGGCGGCGATCCGGCCCTCACGTACGCCGCCACCGCACCGATCCCGCCGGTTCCGGGCATCAACGAGTTCTCGCTGACGGGCTTCTTGCGAGGGCAGAGGGTCGAGCTGGTGCAGGCCCTGACCGTCGACCTGGCGGTGCCGGCTCAGGCCGAGATCGTGCTGGAGGGTTACGTCGACCCCGAGGAGCCTTGGGTTGTGGAGGGCCCGTTCGGCGACCACACCGGCTTCTACACCCTGGAGGACCGCTACCCGCGCTTCCACGTGACGGCGGTCACCATGCGCCGGGGCGCCGTCTACCCAGCCACGATAGTCGGGCGCCCGCCCATGGAGGACGCTTACTTGATAGAGGCGAGCGAGCGGATCTTCCTGGTCCCGGCACAGCTGATCCTGCCCGAGTTGCTCGACTACCACATGCCGCCGGCGGGCATCGCCCACAACCTCGTGAACGTGCGCATCACCAAGGGTTACCCGGGGCAAGCGTACAAGGTCGCCAACGGACTGCTCGGTCTGGGACAGATGATGTTCGCGAAGGTGGTGCTGGTGTCCGACACCGAAGTACCGCCCCAAGACCACCTGGGCTTCTGGAGATCGGTGCTCGCGAACGCCGTGCCGGGCCGCGACGAGCAGTTCGCCAAGGGCCCGATCGACGTGCTGGATCACGCTAGCCGCGCGTGGAGTTACGGCAGCAAGCTGGTGATCGACGGCACCGTCAAGCATCGCGAGGAGGGCGGCAGCGTTGACGGCGTGGCGTCGCCGAACAAGTCCACCGCTGCCGCGGACGCAGCGCGGCCCGCCAAGGCCGGCACGCAGCCGAGAGCGTGGGTGCCGTGCGCGGACAAGGGCGTGTCGAAGCTCCCTCCCCACGCGGAGGTGCTCGACCAGCACCAGCTAGCCGGAGGCTTCTGGTTCCTCACCACCCGCAAGGACCGCGCCAACCAGGGAAGGCACATCGGTGAGTGGGCGGCCCAGCAGAGCGCTGCGAAGGGCGTCAGGCTGATCGCGGTGCTCGATCACCTGACCGACCCCCGCGACTTCGAGGACGTCATGTGGACGCTCCTCAACAACATCGATCCCGAACGCGACGTCGAGGTGGTGACCGCGGGGACCCCGGCCGGTTCAGTCTGGGTGATGGACGCCACCCCCAAGCTCGCGGAGGAGGGCTTCTCGCGGCCCTGGCCCGACAAGATCTCGATGCCGCAGGAGGTCACCGAGAAGATGGCGGAGCTCGCCGAGCGGCACGGCTTCTGAGCGGCTCGGCCTCTGAGCGGCTCGGCCTCTGAGCGGCTCGGCTTCTGAGCGCCACGGACGTTCGCGCCGACCTCGCCCCAGAGGCCTCAGCCTCCCGCGGCCTGTTGATCGCCAACGACCTCGTGCCTCACCCGGTTGCGCCCGGCGCGCTTGGCCTGGTACATCGCGGCGTCGGAGCGCGCCACCAGTGCCGCCACCGAGTCTCCGGACCGGTAGCAGGCCACACCTATACTGACCGTCACCTTGAAGCGCTCCGCGAGGGTAGCGTCGTTCACGTGCCTCCGCACCAGCTCAGCCAGGCGTTTGGCGTCCTCCAGGCCGGTCTCGGGGGTGACGATCACGAACTCCTCTCCGCCCCACCTGGCGACGGAGTCCGACGCCCTGACCATCCTCTCGAAGCGCCGCGCCAGGTCAACGAGCACCTCGTCACCGGCCTGGTGCCCGAAGCGGTCGTTGAGCTCCTTGAAGTGGTCGATGTCGAGCATCAGCACGCTGAACGCGCGCCCGTAGCGTTCGGCGCGGCGCAGCTCCCGTGACAGGATCTCCTCGACTTGGCGCCGGTTCGCCAAGCCCGTGAGCGCGTCGGTGTGGGCGAGCTTGCTCATCGCGCGTGCGGCTTCCTCGATGGCGCGGACGCGGCTCTGCATGTCGCTCAGGAGGAACAGGGCCACGATCAGCACCGTGTAGGCGAGGTACGCCTGGAGCATCACGTTCAACCCGGGCCAGGTGGTCGGCCCCGCGACGCTGCCCAGCGCGTGTGGGAGCGTCACCAGCAGCACCAGGAGGAAGACCGCCACCGAGCGTCGCAGCGCGGCCTCCCCGTCGAAAGCGATCGCGCTGAACACGAACAGCAGGGGTACCCACAGGAGCACCGCGGTCACGGCGTCGGCGACCGCGGGGCTGGCCGGGTCGCCGTAGAGGCGCAGCGCCAGGGTGAGCACGAGCATTCCGGTTAGACACCAGAAGACGAAGTGCTCGATGGTCCTGAGAGGGATCCGGCGGAGCGGCGCGAGAAGCGCGATGACGCCGAACACGAGCACGCCCGAGGCACTCACGATGACGCTCAGCGAGTCTCCAGACGCGCTGAGCGAGGAGGTCAGCAAGGCCACGAACGCCGCGGTCGCCGCCAATCCGGCCAGCGCCGCGTAGACCACGCGCTTGCGACGGCTACCG
>SKSV01000027.1 GCA_007122815.1 Trueperaceae bacterium
CAACGGCGTTGGCGGGCCCTGGGTGCGCTCGAGCACACGCCGACCCCGCGCTACGAGAACCTCGTGCGTTGGGTGCGTCAGGAGCTCGAGGAGAACGGCATCCTCGTCGAGGGCGACGTCGCAGCCACCCTGACGGACGTGTTCGGTGAGGACCTGCCGGGTATCGCTGGCGAGCTGCAGAAGCTCCGCGTTCTGGGGGAGGTGCTGACGCCCGAGCGTGTGACCGAACTCGCCAACCGGCCTGCTGCCCGTAACGCCTTCCAGCTCATCGACGCGGTGATGGCGGGTGACGCCTCGGCCGCCTTCGCCACCCTCGACTCCCTCCTGCAGGCGGGAGAGGCACCGGTCCGGGTCATGGCCGCGTTCACTTGGCAGGTGGACCTGGTCGCTGGCTGCGTGGCGCTGCGCGCCGAGGACCCAGGCGTAGAGCGGGGCGCGGCGGCGACGAGGCTGAAGGCCAGCCCGTACGCCGTCGGTAAGGCCTTGGGGATCGCTGCACGTTTGGAAGAGAGGACGCTCTGGAGGCTGGTGGATGAGGTCGTGGGGGCCGACGCGGCGATGAAGAGCGGCTCCGATCCGACCTGGAGGCTGCACGCCTGCGTCCTGCGCAGCGTGCGCCTGATGGCGCGCGCCTGATGGCGCGAGGAGGGCTCGTCGGGTGAAGCACGAGGCGGAGGAACTGGCGCGGCGCGCGGCAGAGGGAGACGAACGCTCTCTCGCGCGCCTGATCAGCGGCATCGAAGCCGGTGAGCCGGTGTCGCTCGAGGCGCTCCGGAGCCTCCGCGCCACGCGGGCGGGCGTGGCGGCTAACGCGGGCGCGGCCTCTAGCGCGGGCATAGAAGCTAACGCGGGCGTAGACGCAAGCGCGGGCGTAGCCCCGCCAGGCGCCCGTGTCGTGGGCGTCACGGGCGCGCCCGGTTCCGGTAAGAGCACGTTGGTGGACGCCCTGGTGCGCGTGTCGCGTGAGCTCGATAGGCGCGTGGCCGTGCTCGCGGTAGACCCCAGCAGCCCCTACACGGGGGGTGCGATCCTGGGCGACCGCATCCGCATGGCGCGTTGGCACGCTGACGAAGCCGTGTTCGTGCGTTCCATGGCGGCCCGTGGACACCTCGGCGGGCTCGCCGCGGCTGCCCTGCAGGTCGTCGCCCTGCTGGAAGCCGTCGGCTTCGACCTGGTGCTCGTCGAGACCGTGGGAGTGGGGCAGTCGGAGGTGGAGGTGGCGGCGGCGGTCGACACCACCGTCGTGGTGCTCACGCCTGGACAGGGTGACGGCGTGCAAGCCGTCAAGGCCGGCCTGATGGAGGTGGCAGACGTCTTCGTCGTGAACAAGGCCGACCAGCCCGGCGCCGAACGCCTGGTGCGCGACGTGCGCGGGGCACTTGGCCTCGCTGGTCCGCCACCGGCCGGGACTTGGTCGCCGCCGGTGCTCACCAGCGTCGCCACGCGCGAGGAGGGCGTAGCCGAGTTGAGCGCGGCGATCGACCGCCATCGTGAGCACCTCGAGGCGAGCGGCGCGTCCGATCGGGCGCGGCGTCGGCGCGTGCGAGGCGAGGTGCGCGCGCTTGTCGCCGAAGCCGTGCGGCGCGAGCTCGCACGGGTGCCGGAGGAAGAACTCGACTCAGTAGCCGAGGGTGAGCGCGACGCGCGCACGTTGGCGATGGCGCTACTGAGCCGCGCCGCGGACGCTAACGCTTAGACTGTAGACGTGGTACGCGCGGTCTACCCAGGTAGCTTCGATCCGCTTCACAACGGGCACGTCGACGTGATCAGGCGCGCCAGCCGATTGTTCGGCCACCTCACCGTGGCGGTGGTCCACAACCCGCTGAAGAGCGACGGCTTGTTCACGATCGACGAGCGCGCCGCCATGGTGCGCGAGACGGTCGCGGGCATGCCGGACGTGGACGTCGCCACCTTCCAGGGCCTGCTGGTGGGCTTCATGCGCGAGATCGGCGCTACCGTGATAGTGAAGGGGCTCAGGGCGATCTCGGATTACGAGTACGAGCTGCAGATGGCGCACCTGAACCGGCAGATCGACCGCGACGTGGAGACCCTCTTCGTCATGACAGCGACGCGCTGGTCGTACCTCTCCAGCACGCGCGTGCGCGAGATCGCGGGGCTCGGTGCCGACGTGACCAAGCTGGTGCCGCCCGCGACGCTCAGGCGCTTGCGGCGGCGCTTCGGCGCGCCTACTGCGGTGCCCGCGCCAACGACGTCCTGAACCTCGTCACGCTCGTATACTCGCGGGCGCACGCGGCCACAGCGGGTCATCGACCCGCAGGAGCTGACTCGTAGCCGCGCGAGAGGACCGGCATGGCGCATCTACTTCGCGGCCTCGCCGCGGACGGCAGCGTCCGCGTCGTAGCTGCCGACACCACAGATCTGGTCGACGAGGCCCTGACGCGACACGGCACCAGCCACACCGCAGGCGCTGCGCTGGGACGCACGCTCACGGGCGCGCTCCTGCTCTCGCACGTGGTACTCAAGCACCATCGTGATCGGGTGACCTTGCGCCTCGACGGCGGCGGTCCGCTCGGGGGCGTGATCGCTGACGCAGGGCTGGACGGTACGGTGCGAGGGTACGTGCGCCAACCGGGGCTCGAGCTTCCTCCGCGCGAGGACGGGAAGCTCGACGTGGGAGGTGCCCTCGGGCGCGACGGGGACATAGAGGTGATCCGTTCACACGCCCCATACGGCGATCCCTACTCTTCGAGCGTGCGGCTCACCTCGGGCGAGGTCGCCGAGGACGTAGCGGGCTTCCTGCTCGCCTCTGAACAGGTGGCATCCGCGGTGCTGCTTGGAGTCCGGTACGAGCGCGGCGATGGCGGTCGCGTGCGCTCGGCAGGGGGTGTGCTCCTACAGGCTCTGCCGAACGCGAACGACGCCGCCCTCGCGTTGCTCGAGGCCAACGTGCGAGCCTTCGGGCAGCTGACCGACAGGCTCGCGGGCGGCTCGTTGCTGGAGTCCATGGAGGAGTTGACGTGGGGCCTGGACCTCGAGGTGCTCACCCGCGAAGCGCTCCCGCTGGAGTTCCGTTGCCGCTGCAGTGAGGAGAAGGCGCTGGAGGTGCTGGCGTACTTCAGCCCCGACGAGCGCGAACGCATGATCTCTGAAGACGGCGGCGCCGAGGTGGTGTGCCACTGGTGCGGCGAAGCCCGTTGGGTCGAGCCGGAGCGTATCCGCTCGATGAGCAGACCCGAGCTGCGTTGCCCCGACTGCGACGCGCTCTGGTACCGCGAGGGCGCTACGACGATGGTGCGCGACGATGAACGGTGCGCCTGCGGGCGCCGGGTCGAGCTGCTTGCGTGACAGCCGCCGCCGTCGCCGCCTTGACCGGCCTGGTGGTGCTGTGGGCCTCGGCGTTCCCGGCCATCAAGCTCGGGCTGGAGGGCCTCTCGCCCGGTCATCTGACGCTGGCCCGGCACTTGGTCGCGTCGATGGCCTTCGTGCCGTTCCTGGTGGCCTTCCGCGCGCGGCTCCTGCCGCGTCTGACCGACTTGCCCGCCCTGCTTGGGTTGGGGTTCGTGGGCATCACCACCTACCACTTCGCCCTGAACACCGGCGAGCAGCGCGTGAGCGCTGGAGCGACAAGCCTGATCATCGCCACGGCTCCCGCCCTCACGGCCGCCATCGCCTGGTTCGTCACCGGTGACCGCCTCGGGAGGCTGGGTTGGTTGGGCACCGCTTTGGGCCTGTTGGGCGTCACGTTGATAGTGGCCGGCGACGGGCCGGCGGCACTGGGGTTGAGCCTCGAGCCGTACTCCGCGTTCATCTTGCTGGCGGCGCTGGCGACGGCCTTCTTCGCCGTGCTCCAGCGACCCGTGCTGCGGCGCTACCGACCGCTGGAGTTCACGGCCTTCGTCACTTGGGCCGGCACCCTGCCGATGCTGGTGTTCCTGCCGGGCTTCAGCGCCGCTCTGGCCGAGGCCGGCCGGACGCCGCTCCTGGCGACGCTCCACCTGGGCTTGTTCCCGTCGGCGGTGGCCTACACGCTCTTCGCCTACTCGCTCTCGCGTGCTCCTGCCACGCTGGTGACGGCTTGGCTATACCTGATCCCGGGCTTCGCGCTGCTCTTCTCGTGGTGGTGGCTCGGCGAGGTACCGAACGCTCTCACCCTGGTCGGCGGAGCCGTGGTCGTGTGCGGGGTCGTGCTCGTGAACGTGTCGAAGAGGCGCCGGGGCGCAGCGGTCAGCCCCGCGGTGGCCGTTCGCTGACGCTATCGGCCGCGTCCCGCGGCTCGCCCAGGCGTCGTTCGGTGCCGGCGCGCAGGCGCGCGACGTTGTCGCGATGGCGTAAGAACGCGATGAGCATGAGGGCGAAGGCGGTCGTGAGCTTCGGTGCGGCCGCCGAGACGTCCGGGTCCGCGTTCAGCCGCGCCACGAGCATCAGCCAGCCGCCGGTCACTCCGAGCAGCGATCCCAGCGAGACGAAACGCGTCAGCCACAGGGTGATGACGAACAGCAGCACCGCCAGCAGCGTCACCAACGGGTCTATCACCAGGAACACCCCGAAGCTCGTGGCGATGCCCTTGCCGCCCTTGAAGCCCAGGAACGGGTTGAAGGTGTTCCCGACGACCGTGGCGACCGCCGTCCCGCCAACCAACCACGGGTCGAGCCCCAGCATGCTCGGTAGCGCGACGGCGATCACGCCCTTGAGCGGATCTATCACAACCACCGCGAGGGCGGCGAGAGGGCCGACCGAGCGGAGCACGTTGGTGGCGCCGATGTTGCCACTACCGGTGCGACGGATATCGACACCGTGCATGCGCGCGACCACGATACCGGTCGGCACCGTCCCCAAGAAGTACCCCAGGACTAGGAAGACTGGTGCGAGCAGGCTCTCGAGCAAGTTCGACCCCTTAGCCGCTCTTCTGTCGGTCACGGACGATCGGACCAGGGTGCGGACCGCTTGGCCGACCGTGCCACTAACACCGCATGATAGCCAAGCGTTGCGGTTGCAGTCGCAGCGGCGCCGACGCGCGCCGCTCCCGCGCGCTCAGCCCCCGCGCGGGGCCGGTACGCGAGGCCGACGCGCGCGACGCGCGC
>SKSV01000215.1 GCA_007122815.1 Trueperaceae bacterium
AACGGCTAACGGTGCCTACCACGCCCCCCAGCAAGCCTGCCGATGAGCGCCTGAAGCAAGTCGGCAGGCTGCGGCGCTTCCTGTCGCGCCCCGAGACCGGCGCGGTAGCGGGTGCGATCATCATCTTCGTCTTCTTCAGCATGGTTGCGGGCGACAAGGGCTTCCTGGCGCAGCGCGGCGTGCGCTCCTGGATGGAGGTCTCGGCCCAACTCGGCATCATCGGGTTGGGAGCGACCCTGCTGATGATCGGAGGGCAGTTCGACCTGTCGGTGGGCTCGATGATCGCGGCCGCCGGTATGCTCTTCCTGCTGCCGGTCGTGGAGTTCGGTTGGCCGATCTGGCTGGCGCTAGTGGCCGTGGTCCTGTTCGCGGCGGCGGTCGGCTTCGTCAACGGCACCATCGTCAACCGCACCGGCCTCCCCTCGTTCATCGTCACGTTGGCCTTCCTCTTCATCCTCCGTGGGTTGACCCTGGGCATAACGCGAGCCGTGACGGGATCCACTCAGGTGTCGGTCCGCTCGTTCATCGGCATACGCGAGGGCGTGGTCACCGGCGCCGACGCCCGCGCGGTGCTGCAGGACACCTTCTTGGGGCGCCTGTTCAGTTTCGAGTGGCTCGGCATGCCGGCGTCCGTCTGGTGGTGGGTCGGGCTCACCGCGGTCGCTGCCTACGTGCTGCTGCGCACCCCCTTCGGGAACTGGGTGTTCGCCGTCGGGGGCAACCCCGAGGCCGCGCGGAACTCGGGCGTGCCGGTCGAGCGGGTGAGGGTGGTGCTGTTCATGTGCACCGCCATGTGCGCCAGCATCCTCGCGCTACTGCAGGTCTTCGACCTCGGCTCGGCCGACGTCACACGCGGCACCCTGAAGGAGTTCGAGGCGATCATCGTCGCGGTGATCGGCGGCACGATCCTGACGGGCGGTTACGGCACGGTCGTCGGAGCGGTGTTCGGTGCGCTGATCTTCGGTATGACCTCCCAGGGCATCTTCATCGCACGCTGGAACACGGACTGGTTCAGGGTCTTCCTGGGGGCGCTACTGCTCGTGGCGGTGGTGTTCAACAACTTCATCCGCAAGCGCGCGACGGAGGCCTCGTGATGGCGCAAGAGGCTCGCGTTCAGGGCGCTGCGATCGACTCGCAGCCCGTCGTTGAGCTGCGCGACATAGTCAAGACCTACGGGCGCGTGGTTGCGCTCAACGGCGTCTCGATGGCCGTGCGAGCGGGTGAGGTCATGTGCCTGCTCGGCGACAACGGCGCCGGCAAGTCGACGCTGATCAAGGTGCTCTCGGGTGTGGTGCCGCCCACTTCCGGCGAGGTCAGGCTCAACGGTCAGCCGGTGCACTTCCCGAGCCCGCGCGAGGCTCAAAGTCACGGCATCGCCACCGTCCACCAGCACCTGGCCATCCAGCCCTTGATGAGCGTGACGCGCAACTTCTTCTTGGGCCGCGAACCCACGGTCGGCTGGGGGCCGTTCAAGCGCATCGACATGGGCGAGGCGCGACGGGTGGCGGTTGCAGAGATGGGGCGCATGGGGATCGACGTGCGGGACGCCGACCAGGCTGTCGGCACCATGTCGGGTGGTGAGCGGCAGTGCGTGGCCATCAGCCGGGCCGTCTACTTCGGGGCCGAGGTGCTGATACTCGACGAGCCCACCGCCGCCCTCGGCGTTCGCCAAGCCGGCGTGGTGCTCCGCTACGTGGCACAGGCCCGCGCCAGAGGGCTCGCCGTGATCCTCATCACCCACAACGTGCACCATGCCTACCCCGTAGCCGACGCTTTCACCATCCTGCGCCGCGGCACCTCGTACGGGACCTTCGCGAAGTCTGATGTCAGCCGTGAGGAGGTGTTGAGGATGATGTCCGGAACCGAGGAGCTCGACGCCCTGGAGGCCGAGCTCGAGGAGTTCGCGCGTGAGGACTCCGCGATCGAGGACTCCGCGCGTGAGGACTCCGCGCGTGAGGACGGTGGCGGCGGACCCGCTTCCCCGAGTGGTCGTAGCGCAGCAGGCCCGGGTACGTGAGCACGCGCCAGATCGACATCGGCCTCATCGGCAGCGGCTTCATGGGCAAGGGACACGCCCTCGCCTTCACGATGGTCCCACGCGTCTTCGACGACCTGATCGCCATCCCACGCTTGCGGCTCCTGGCCGACGTCGATCCGGAGACCGCCGAGCGAGCCGCGCGTGAGCTGGGCTTCGAGGGAGCGAGCCACGATTGGCGCAACTTGGTGGCGCACCCGGACATAGAGCTGGTGGACATCACGACCCCGAACCACCTTCATGCGGAGATGGCTCTAGCGGCCATCGAGGCAGGCAAGCACGTCTACTGCGAGAAGCCGCTGGCGCTCGACGCGGCCTCGGCCCTGCGCATGGCGGAAGCGGCCGAGGCGGCCGGCGTCGTCACCATGGTGGGCTTCAACTACCTGAAGAGCCCCGCCGCGCTCGCGGCGAAGCGCATGATCGAGGCAGGGGTGATCGGCGACGTCTGGCACTTCCGTGGCGCGTTCAACCAGGACGTGCTCGCCGACCCAAAGCAGCCCTTCGGCTGGCGTTTCGAGCGCGGCCTGGCGGGTGCGGGAGCGCTCGGCGACCTCGGCGCCCACGTGCTGGCGCTCGCCCTTTACCTGGTGGGCGCGGTCGAGGAGGTTTGCGCGCACGCCACCACCGTCATCGAAGAGCGCCCCGAGGCTACGGGCGGTCGTGGTTACGGCGCCGGAGCAGCGGCCGAGGCACCGCTCAGGCGCGTGGAGAACGAGGACTCCATGCAAGCGCTGCTGCGCTTCTCGGGTGGCGCGAGCGGAGTCTTCGAGACCAGTCGCGTGGCCACCGGCAGGAAGGTCCACCTCACCTACGAGGTGACGGGTAGCCGCGGCGCCCTGGTCTTCGACCACGAACGCATGAACGAACTCGAGCTCTACGAGAGCGGTGATGCCGCTGATCGGCGCGGCTTCCGCACCGTGATCATGGGCCCTGAGCACCCCTACTACGGGCGTTTCTGGCCCGTCGCCGGCTGCGGCCTGGGCTTCGGAGACATGAAGGTGATCGAGGTGTACGAGCTGCTCCAGGGTGTCGCGCGTCAGGAGCGAGTGCGGCCCGACTTCCGGGACGGCGCGGAAGTGCAGCGCGTCATCGAGACGCTGTTGATCAGCGCGGCCGAGCGGCGCTGGGTGAGTACGAAAGAAGCGGCTGGGGCCTGAAGTCCCTCCGGCTCGCGCTCATCGCTTCGGGTCCTCGGCCAGCAGCGTCAGCATCGTGGTGGTCAGCTCGGGATCGAACTGCCGGCCCGACTGAGCGGCCAGCTCCGCGACGGCCTCCGCGTGCGTCCATGCGCGCTTGTAGGGTCGCTCGGACACCAAGGCGTCGTAGACGTCTACCAGCGCGAACAAGCGGGCCAGGTAGGGGATCGTGCGGCCGGAGAGGCCGTCCGGGTAACCCTGGCCGTCCCAGCGCTCGTGATGCGAGCGGATCACCTCGCGGGTCGCGCTCGGGAGGAAGGCCAGGTCCTTGCTCATCTCGAAGCCGTTCACGGCGTGGCGCTTCACGAGCGCGAACTCGTCGCTGGTGAGCCGCCCCGGTTTGCGGAGGATGTGGTCCGGTATCGCGATCTTCCCGAGGTCGTGGAGGTACGCGCCCCACGTGAGCGCCTCGAGCTCGTGCTCTTCGAGTCCGAGGCGCTGGCCGAGGCGCCGGGCCAGCGCTACCACGCGGTCCGTGTGTCCCTTGGTCTCGTAATCGCGATACTCGAGCGCCAGACCGAGCGCGCGGAAGGCGTCCTCGCGTATCCTCTCCATCTGCCGTTGGTGGGCGACGCGCTCGAGCGCCCTCTCCAGCCGGCGCACGAAGGCGCGGGCGATCGTTATCTGGTCGTCGTTCAACAGCGCCTGGTGGCCGTACGAGCCTAGGCCGATCACGCTCTGGACCTCGCCTTCGCTGCGCACGGGCAGAGCGAGGATGGAGCGGAAGCCGATCTCCGCCATGCCCTCCTCGGCGTGAGGCCAGCTGCCGTACTCCGGGACGAACACCGCCTCACCCGTCTCGACCGCCATCCCCAAGGCGCCGCGACCCACCTGCTGCGGCCTCTCGACGAGGGGGCGCGCTTCCTCCGGGAGGTGGCCCCAGCGGCGCCTAGCGATCAGGCGGTCGCCCTCACGAACGAAGTGGGCGGCGCGGTCCATCCCGAACTCGCGCGAGAGGGTTCTCACCCCGAGGTCGATGAGCGCCTCGGGCTCGTCCAGCTCCTCGATCGCGCCGCTGAACTCGGCGAGCGCGGCGTAAGCCCTGGCCGAGTCGCGCAGGCGCTCGATCATGCCCACGTGCTCGACCGCGATCGCCACCTGGGCCGACACCACCAGCATGAAGCGGTGCCACTCCTCGTCGGGGAGGAACCCGGGCTCGAGCGAGCCCTCCAGAACGCCTACCACCGAGTCGTGCATCAGGAGCGGCCAGGCCACGTAGAGGCTGCCAGCTCCCACCGGCCACGGCGCGCGCGTCGCCCGCACCCTTAGGGCGGGATCGTCCCGCTCCAGTCCGCGGCCGTGCAGCCCTAGGCTTGACGCCTCTGGCGTCGAGGCCGCGTGGCGCAGCTCCCCGGTAGTCTCGTCCACCACCAAGAGGTTGAGCGCAGCCAAGCCCGGCCGGTGAGCGACCTCTGCTAGCACCGCCTCCAGCGTGGTGCGCGCCTCCTTCCCCGTGGCGATGGCGGTGTCGATCGCCTCGAGGGTGTTCGTCTCGTCCAGTCGAGCGGCGAGGTCGAGGTTGAGGCGCTCGAGCTCGAGGGTGTGGCGGATGCGCTCACTGACGTCGCGGATCGCCACCAGCAAGCGCGCGTCTCGCGCGCCACGCGCGTCTCGCGCGCCACGCGCGTCTCGCGCGCCACGCGCGCCGAGCGCTCCGGTGGCCAACCTGGTGAAGTTGGCCTCGAGGTGGCGTAGGCGCCCATCGGGGAGCTGGAGGGGAACCTGGAGCGTTGCGGGGTCGCCGCCGATTGCGACCTTCTGCACCGCTGCCGCGACCCGCCGGGCGTGCGACGAGCCG
>SKSV01000153.1 GCA_007122815.1 Trueperaceae bacterium
GGACGAGGGCCCACCCGCCGCGATCGACGTGTCGCTGGCGGGCTTGCGCCTCGGCGACGGCGTCGACCCCTCCGCGGCCATCGTGTGGGGGCCCGCCGCGTACCTCGCGGCGTCGCCACGTCCCTACGTGCGCCTGCTGGGGCTGGCCTCGCGCAGCTGGCCACGCCGAGCGGCCGAAGACCCGCTCCTCCCCGCGCACGTCCTCGGCGCCAGGCGGTTGCACGAGCGGAGCCGCCCCGAGCGCGACCGTGCGGCTTTCGCGGCGTTGATGGCCGGCGCGCCCGGCACCGTGGTGCTGTCACGGCCGCGCCGCAGCATGGACGGTCGGCGGCTAGCAGCCAGCCCGCTTCTGCGGCCGTACGAACTCGACGAGGAGTTGCGGCCACGCGCACCCACCATCCACGCCATGAGCGAGGCCGACCGGCGCGCGTCGCGGCCCGGGGAGTTGGCGAGCGACCCTTGGGTTGCGGCAGCTCGCGGCGCCTGGCGCGACTGGCACCGCGCCGACCTGACGCCGCACGACGGCGTGGTCCGCGCCGATCACCCCGCCGTGGCCAGGGCGCTGGAGCGCGTCCACTCGGCTACCTCGCTCAGGCGCCTGTTGCGCGACCCGCTCGGGTTCGTGTTCCATTACGTTCATCGTTGGCACGCGCCGGTGCTGAGCGCAGAGCCTCTCGCGCTTCCTCCGGCGGAGGCCGGCGAATTGCTGCACCGCGTGCTCGAGACTGCCGTACGCCAGTTGGAACTCTCGGCCGGCTTCGCCAGCGCCAGCGCCTCGGAGCGCGAAAGCGCCGTCGAAGCGGCCCTCATCGAAGTCGCAGACGCATGGGAGATCGAGCAACCGATCCCGCCACGGGTGCTCTGGTGCGCCGAGCTCGAGCGCACGCGGGACCTAGCGTTAGGCAGCCTGTCAACGGAACTCCCGCCCCTGCCTGCGCCCGAGACCTTCGTCGAGGTGCGCTTCGGCCGGCGAGAGGCCGGCTCGGAGCTGGAAGCTACCGGTGTTCCCCACGGCTCTGCCCGTGAGGACGGTCAGACCATGGCCTCGCCCTGGCCGGCGGAGGCACGCGTCGTTGTCCCCGACACCGACATCGAGGTGAGTGGCATCATCGACCGCCTCGACCTAAGCGGCGATCGTGTCACGGCCCGCGTCATCGACTACAAGTCGGGTCGGACCGCGCCCCCGGCCGGGATCGACGGTGGCAAGGAGCTACAACGCGCGCTCTACGCGAGCGCCGTCCGCTCCCTCGTCGGTCCAGATGTGCAGATCCGGGCGTACCTCCTGCACGCCCCCTCTGGGAAGGCGGTCGAGCTCGAGGATCCCGACGAGACGCTGCGCAGGCTCGCCGGCGCCGCCACCCTCGCGCGTACGCTCCTTCGAGCCGGCAACGCCCTTCCCGGCGTCGATGCCTTCGACGACTACGCCGATCACCTGCTCGCCCTCCCCGCCGACCGCGCCACCTACCAGACCACGAAGCGCGCCGCCCTAGACGAAGCGCGGCGCCAGGTCCTCGAGACGCTGGAGCCACCCGCATGAGCCGCGTCCTCGATGTTGAAGCGCGCGTGCGCGCGCTCACGGAGCGCAAAGCGAACCTGCTCGTCGAGGCAGGCGCAGGCTCCGGCAAGACCGCCATCATGGCCGGGCGCATCGCGCTCATGCTGATGGAGGGCGTGCCCGCCTCGAGCATCGCCGCCATCACCTTCACCGAACTCGCCGCGGCCGAGCTCGCGCACCGCGTCCACCGCTTCGTCCACGAACTGGCCGAAGGCACGGTCGATACCCCGCTCACGCCTGCACTACCGAACGGCGTCAGCGACGAGCAGCGCAGGGCGCTCGAGGCGGCGGCGTCCCGACTCGACGACCTCACCTGCACCACCATCCACGGCTTCGCGCGCGACCTCATTCGCCCGTACCCGGTCGAGGCCCGTGTCGATCCCGGGGCCCGCATCATGGACGCCGTCGAGGCCAAGCTCGCCTTCGACGACGCCTTCGACGCCTGGCTGCGCGAGCACTTGACGGCCCCGGCCGAGGACGACCCCGTCGCCTCGCTGGTGCTGCACGCCAAGCCGAGCACGGTGGTCGCGTGGCTGCGCAAGCTGACAACCACCGTCCGTGACACCCCGCACCTCGTTCGGACCGACGTCGTGGGGGCAGGTCAAGCCTGGACGGAGTTCACTGCGGCCGTCGACGACTTCGAGGAGACGGTAAGGCGCTTCACGTTCGCGCCATCGGAGGCGGTCGGATGCGTCGCGGGACTGCGCGCCTTCGCGCAGCGCGGCGCAGCGCACCGCGGCAGCCGCGCATCCGCGACCTGGCTGACGGCTGCTCTCGACCTGTGCGAGGAGCACACCGTGACCTTCACCAAAGCGGGCGCCCTCAAGCAGTACCGAACCAAGGGCAAGTGGGAGGCGGCCGCCAAGGGGCAGGGGCTCTCGAAGCCCGCCGGAACCGAGGCATTCGATGCGAGTGCGCGCCAGCACGCGAGGGTGTGCGAGGCATTCGGGCGCCTCACGGCCAGCGCGGCAGACGAGCTCTTGAGCGGCGTCATCGCGTCGATCGGCGGAGCTCTCGCGCTCTACCGCGACCGCAAGCACGCGGCGGCGCTGCTCGACTTCGACGACCTGCTCGAACTCGCGGTGCGGCTGCTGCGCGACCACCCAAGCGTGCGGGGGGCGCTCTCCGAGCGCTACCGCTACGTGCTCGTCGACGAGTTCCAGGACACCGACCCGCGGCAAGCCGAGATCGTCTGGCGCCTCACCGGCACACCGATCGCCGAGTCCGACCCCTGGGAGGCCTGGCCATCGCGCCCGGGCGCCCGCTTCGTCGTGGGCGACCCGAAGCAGGCGATCTACAGGTTCCGCGGCGCCGACGTGTTCACCTACCTGCGTCTGCGCGAGCGGCTCGAAGCCGACCCGAGCGGCGAACGCATCGAGATCGACGTGAACTTCCGCTCGCGGCCGGGGGTGCTCGAGCTGGTCAACCGCACGTTCGCAGAGGCGCTCTCGCGCGAGGGCCAACCCGGCTACGCGCCACTCCGCCCCTTCCGGATGCCTGGCAGCGCGCCAGCGGTGCGGACCCTGCAGGTCACTGCGCCCGCGGGCGCAAGCAAGGTGAGCGCACCCGATGCCCGCGAACTCGAGGCCGAGGCCGTTGCCAACCTCTGCCGCAGCGTGATCGACGACCCGAGCGCGGTCGGCCTCGCCGGGCTGCAGCCCGGCGACATCGCCCTGCTCGCCCCCACCGGGAGGGAACTCTGGCGCTATGAGCGCGCGCTCGAGCGTCGCGGCGTCGCCGTCACCAGCCAAGCAGGCAAGGGCTTCTACCGCCGCCAAGAGGTTCAGGATCTGGTCGCCCTCACGCGAGCACTCGCCTTTACAAGTGACCGCCTCGCGCTCGGTGCCGTCTTGCGCGGCCCGCTTGTCGGTGCCAGCGACGAGGCGCTGTTAGACGCCAGCGAGGCTCTGGCGGAGCACGCGCCACCGCACGATCGCCTCAGCGTCCTTACCGACCCGGACCACGTGCCTGCAGGTGTGATCCGACGGGCGCTCGAGCGGCTCGGCCCCCTCGCCAAACGCGCGCGATCCACCACGCCGTACGCGCTGCTCTCGGCCGCGGTCGAGCGCCTCGAGGTGCGCGCCGTAGTGCTCGACCGCTACCGCTGGCGCGGCGACCGGGCACTGGCGAACGTCGAGCGCTTCCTTGCACAGAGCCAGGCGTACGACGTACGCGGCGTAGCCGCCTTCGCGCAGGACGTGTGGACCGAGTGGGACGACGAGCAAAGCGAGACGGAGGGGCGCCCCGACGCCGAGCGAGAGGCCGTCACGCTGATCACAATGCACTCCGCCAAAGGACTCGAGTGGCCGGTAGTGGTACCGGTCAACGCGCTCTCCTCGCCACGCGGAGCAGAGCCGCCGTTCGTCGACCGTGCCACCGGACGTATCGCCCACAAGGTGCTGGGGTGCGCGACACGCGACTTCGCGGAAGCTGAGCGGCTCGAGCTGACGGCGTTGGAGCAAGAGCGCGAACGCCTTTGGTACGTGACCGCCACGCGCGCCTGCGATCTGCTGGTGCTGCCCAAGCCGAGCTTCCCGATCGACCGTGCGTGGCTGGGGCTGGTGCCGTGGGCCGTCGACGGCGTGACCCCAATCGAGGTCGTCGAAGCACCTCTTCAGGCGGCACCGCCCCCCTTCGCTGACACGGCGCAAACGGCGGACGTCTACCAGCAAGAGGCCCGGCGCATCGTCGCCAAAACGCCGGTCGTGCGCTGGGTGAGGCCGAGCCGCCACGAGGCGGGCTCCGTCACGGGAGCCGAAGGCCACGAGGCCGAGGAGGCGATGGCCGACACGGCCACCGCGGCACACGCCGCGGAAGCCCTGCTGCACCCCGATGAAGACGCTGTGCACGCCGATGAAGATGCGGCCGACGAACACGAGCTCGCCTCTGCGCCCAGCGTCACCGGCGCCGGCGCCGCGCGCGGCCTCCTCCTCCACAAGCTCCTAGAGGAACTTGTCACGCGGGAAGCAAGCGAAGACTTCGAGGCCCTGCGAGAGCGCGCCTGCACACTGCTGGAGCAGCTGGCGGCCGATGGTGCACGCCTTCCCGACCCAGACGAGGTGGCCGCTACCGTACTGCGGGCCTGGAGGCTACCCCAAGTCGCAGAGCTGCGGGAGCGCTTGGTGGCAGAGTTCGACGTGGCGGGACATAACCACGTGGAGGACGCCACCGTCCTCTACGCCGGTGTGGCGGACGCCGTCGCCCTCGACGAGGCTGGCCGAGCGACGGACGTGATCGACTGGAAGAGCGACGTGAACCCGAGGCCTATCGTCCTCGAGCGCTACCGGGAGCAGCTCCGGGTGTATCTGCGGCTCACCGGAGCGCCCACCGGTTGGTTGGTGCTCGCGACACGGGCCGAGGTGGAGCGCGTCGACGCGTCACCTGCGTAGGGCGCTGGAGCCCGTCCAAACCGAGAAACCTCACGCGCGCGCCCCCGGCCGCTGCGTACCATCGAAGGAACGAA
>SKSV01000305.1 GCA_007122815.1 Trueperaceae bacterium
CTGGAGAGACCACGACCTGGCCTAGTCGTATGATCCCGTGCACGTGCGCCTTCGGCCGGCTTGCTGCCGAGGGCTCGTCGAGGTGAGCGGTCATGGCTGCTGCGCGAGAGAGATCCATCCAACTCCACGTCCCAAGCCATGAGGAGCGCAAGGTCGGTTGGCTGGAGCTCTTCTACGACCTGATCTACGTCGCCACCATCATCCAACTGGGCAACCTGCTGGCGGATGACCCGTCGCCGACCGGCGCGCTGCTCTTCGTCCTCCTGTTCGTGCCCATCTGGTGGTCTTGGACGGGCATGATGTTCTTCTTCAACCGGTTCGTGGTGGACGACGTCTGGCACCGGGTGCTGGTCTTCGTCCAGATGTTCGCCATAGCGCACCTGGCGATCAGCGTCACCGGCGCCTTCGGCGAGACCTCCGGTGCCTTCGCGCTGGCTTACTTCGGGGTGCGCGGGGTGCTGGTGGTCTTCTACCTGCGCGCATATCTAGCCGCGCCCGACGCCAGGCCGCTGGTGCGCCGCTACGCGGTGGGGTTCGCGATCGCGGCCGCGTTCTGGCTGCTCTCGGTGTTCGTGCCCGCGCCGTACCGGTTCGCCCTCTGGGGCATCGGGCTGGCCGTGGAGTTCTACGTGCCCCTCTCGGCCGGCTCGCGCCGCCTGCAGCACCTGCTGCCACCCGATCCCGTGCACTTCGCCGAGCGCTACGGGCTGTTCACGATCATCGTGCTGGGCGAGTCCTTCATCAAGGTCGTGGGGGGCCTGGCGGGTCGAGGCGTGGACCTCGACACTTTGGTCCTGAGTGCGCTTGGGTTCGTGATCGCTGCGTGCGTATGGTGGCTCTACTTCGACAGCACCCACGGAGCGGTGATGGAGTCGAGCGGAGGAGCTCGCTACCTCTGGATCTACGGTCACCTTCCGTTGACGCTGGGGATCACGTCGATCGGGGTGGCTCTCAAGAAGCTCGCGGTGCTGCCGTTAGGGGAGCCCATCTCGGACGCGGCACGCTGGCTGCTCGGCGTCGCGGTGGTGGTCTGCTTGCTGGCGTTCGCGCTACTGGACGCGGTGAGGGCCGCCGCGCGGCACAGGTCGATCGCCTTGGACGTCACGGTCCGGCTGGCGGGAGCGGCAGTGGTCCTCGCCGTGACGCTGTTCGGCGCGTCGCTGCCCGCGCTAGCCGTGGGGCTGACGGTCGCTCTGTCGTGTGCGCTGCCCGTGGTGGTGCTGGAAGCGACGAAGAGGGCGCGGAGCGCCTGAGCGTCAATCCGCGGCGTCGGGCTCCCTGCGCTGCTCGGCGTCGTGGAAGTGGAGCGCGGCCCACACCCTGAGGTGCACGAAGGAGCGGTCTCCTCCGACGTCGAACTTGCCGTAGATCGCCGCCAGCTGGTTCTCGATGGTCTTCTCCTTGAGCTGCAGGGTGTCGGCGATGGCGCGGTTCGTGAACCCTTGCGCCACAAGGCCGAGGATCTCGCGCTGGCGGGCGGTGAAGGCGGGGAAGCCCGTTCGAGGCCCGGGAACTGGGCTCAGAGCCGCGGGTGCGACATCGCCGATGTCGAGCAGTCTGGCGTGCGTGACCTGTATCGCCCTGAGCAGCGCGGTCAGGTTCTGGGTGGAGCGGTTGACCAGGTAGGACCAGCGGCGCACCGCGCTCTCGGGCATCGAGGAGATGATGCCGACGTCGCGGTCGTCGATCAGCAGCACGATGCCGAGCTCCGGCACCAAGCGCTGGAGCCTCTGTGCGGCCTGGATGCCGTTCCGGCCGCCCAGTTCGACGTCGATCACGGCGACCTCGGGCGTGAGGGGTGGTGCGTCTTGCAGGAGCTGCTCCGGTCGTGAGTAGGCGCCCAAGAGGTGGATCCCCCTGGTCTGACTCAACGCGAGCCTGAGCAGGTCCCGGTAGAGCGCGTCGGGCTGGGCGACCACCACGCGTATCGGCTGGCGGGCTCGGGCCGACACCGCTCAGGGCCTCGCGGTTCGGGGGATACGGCTGCTGTCTGGTCGTGGAGCTCGCCTCGTCAACAGATGACCACTGTAGGTGCTACCACTCGCGAGTTCAAGGGGATGGGTGCTGGCACTCTTGCCCCAAGCCGCACGTACAGGGACAATGGTCCCTTCGCCACACCCATCACGCCTCCCGTACATGAACGCGCGGCGATCAGCAAGGAGCCAGAGCAGGAGCTAGGGCTAGAGCCAGATCGAGAACGAGTTCCAGAGCTAGGAAAAGAGGTGCCCATGAGTCGCAGAGTGCTCGTAGTGTTGTCAGAGTTCGGTTACTGGGGCGAGGAGCTAGTAGGACCGCTGGACGTCATACAGCCGCGGGGCTACGAGGTCGACGTCGTCACGGCAAAGGGGAAGCGCGCCCACGCTCTACCGCCGAGCATGGAGGAAGGCTACTTCGACCCGCCGCTCGCCAAGGTGGTCACCGACGAGCACTACGCCCGCCGCACGCGTGAGGTAGACGCCTCGGACCTGCTCGACGACCCCATCGACCTCAGCTCCTGGTTCCCGGAGCGGCCCTACTTCAGCGCCCAGAACTTCGCGCGCGAGCTCGAGGAGTACTACACCGCACGCGACGCCGCCTGGGAGGACCTGAAGAAGTACGACGCGCTGCTCATGGTCGGGGGCAGCGGACCGCTGATCGACATGGTCAACAACCAGCGTCTCCACGACGTGGTCCTCGGTTTCCGTCACCACAACAAGCTGATCGCGGCGGAGTGCTACGCGGTCACGGTGCTGGCCTTCGCGCGCGAGTGGACCGAGCGCACGAGCATCATCTGGGGCAAGCACGTCACCGGCCACGCGCTCGAGTACGACTACAAGGACGGCACCGGCTTCCTGAACACCGACCTCAACATGGGCCCGCCCCCCTACCCGCTCGAGTTCATCCTGCGCGACGCGACCGGGCCCGACGGTCAGTACCACGGAGGGGTCGGGCGGGTGCGCTCCACCGTCCTCGACTACCCGTACCTCACCGGGCGCTCCACCCAGGACTCGAAGCTTGTCGGCGAGCTGATGGTCGAGGTGCTCGAGAACGGCCTCGAGCGCTACGGATGGTGAGCCGCGACGTGGATCGGCCGTCCGTGCGAGACGCGGCGGGCAGCGAGCGCAGCGGTCGGTACGCGATCATCGAGCAGTTCCTGGCCGACGGCATCGACACCATGTTCGGGAACCCTGGAACCGTCGAGCAGGGGTTCCTGGACTCGCTCGAGGAGTACCCAGAGTTCCGTTACGTGCTGACGTTGCAGGAGACCATCGCGGTGGCGATGGCCGACGGGCACGCCCGCGTCACCAAGCGGCCCACGGCAGTGCAGCTCCACAGCGGCGTCGGGCTCGGGAACGGCATCGGCATGCTCTACCAGTCGATGCGCGGGCACGCGCCGTTGGTGGTGATAGCCGGCGAGGCCGGCATCCGCTACGACGCCACCGACGCCCAGATGGCAGCCGACCTCGTCTCGATGGCGAAGCCCGTCACGAAGTGGGCGACGCGCGTGGTGGATCCCAACTCGCTGCTCAGGGTGTTGCGGCGAGCGATCAAGATCGCCGCCACTCCGCCCATGGGTCCCGTGTTCGTCTGCCTGCCGGCCGACGTCCTCGACGCTCCGAGTCGGGAGGAGGTGCGGCCGACGCTCGTACCGAGCACGCGCGTGCTGCCCGCAGCCGACGAGGTGGAGCGGGCGGCCTCACTGCTCGCGGGTGCCGAACGCCCCATCGTGATCATGGGGGACGGCGTCGCCTACAGCCGCGCGCAGGATGAACTCGCGCGCGTCGCGGAGACGCTAGGAGCGGACGTCTGGGGCGCAGATCACTCCGAGGTCAACCTCGCCTACGACCACCCGCTGCATCGAGGCTCGCTCGGGCACATGTTCGGTGAGGCGAGCAGCCGCATCACCACCCAGGCCGACGCGATCCTGATAGTGGGCACGTACGTCTTCCCCGAGGTCTTCCCCCTGCTCGAGGGCGCCTTCGCGCCCGATGCGCGCATCGTTCACGTCGACCTGGACGCCTACGAGATAGGGAAGAACCACCGCGTCGACCAGGGGCTGGTCAGCGACCCGAAGCTGACGCTCGCGGCGCTCGACGAGGCGCTCTCGCAGCGCATGACAGCGGAGGCCAGGGACGCCGCCGCGCGCCGCTTGGCGGCCGCCGGTGAAGCGCGCCGTGAGGAGCGCGAGCGTCAGCTGGAGCACGACCGCAGCGTGCGCGACGAGACGCCGCTACGCGCTTCGCGCTTCACCGAGGCGCTCGCCCGGCACCTGCCCGAGGACGTGATCGTGTTCGACGAGGCCTTGACGGCCTCGGCCGACGTCACGCGCTACCTCGTGCCGCGACTGCCCGACCACTTCTTCCAGACGCGCGGCGGCTCGCTTGGTGTCGGCTTCCCCGGCGCCATGGGCATCAAGCTCGCGAGGCCAGACAAGAGCGTCGTAGGCTTCAGCGGCGACGGCGGCAGCATGTACACCATCCAGGCGCTGTGGACGGCCGCTCACCACGGCATAGACGCCAAGTTCGTGGTGATCAACAACCAGAGCTACATGCTCCTCAAGCTCAACATCCTGCAGTACTGGCGGGAGCAGGTTGGCGTGGAGCCGCACGCCTTCCCGAAGAGCTTCGATCTGCATTCACCCGTCATCGACTTCGCGGCACTCGCTGAGTCGATGGGTGTACCCGGCCGCCGTGTCGACAGCCCCGACCAGGTCGAGGCCGCGGTGCAAGAGATGCTCGCCCACGAAGGGCCCTTCCTCATCGACTTGGTGGTAAGCAACGAGTTGCCCGCCTGAGCGGGGTCCTGTCCCAAGGAGGTCTACATGCCATCGGACGCATTCAGCGAACAGAACGTCAAGGATTTCGCCGCAGCCTGGTACCTGGCGCTGGACGTACACGCGCCCACCGAGGATTGCGAGAAGCTCCTCGTGGACGAGGGTTTCGAGATGATCTTGCCCGAGAAGACGTTCAAGGGCAACGCCGACTTCCGCGCCTGGTACGCGGGCGGCGAGTACTCGGACGGAGAGCGCGC